>JBNGCR010000250.1:0-6418 GCA_050045915.1 Limnospira sp. | reverse complement strand
AGCTACCTGAAGGGGAGGGCACGAAGCCCCCGTGCTTCAGCCGGGGGTGCTGACGTCGGATGATATATGTGTTCCAATTTTAACAGTCGCGCTTTCGGCACAATACCCCCCGGGGGTCGCAATTTCCGTACCGCCGGGGAATGCCGAGCGTCCAGGAGCCCCTTCACACGTTCCCCAGGCGATCGAAGGGCCAGAAGCGAAAGGTGGCTCGTCCGATGATATTTTCCTCGGGCACAAATCCCCAGATGTGGGAGTCGTTGCTGTCGTTGCGGTTGTCGCCCATCACGAAATACTGGCCAGCCGGAACCTGATAGGGTCCCCCGTTATAATCCGGGGGTTCGGCGATGTAGTCTTCGGTCAGGGGGCGGCCATCGAGGTAAACCCGACCGTCGCGGACGGCCACTTGCTGTCCGGGTTGTCCGATGATACGTTTGATGAAAGCTTGGTTTTCGGTGTAGCCCTGGGCCCGCAACTGGGGCGGGGGGGCGAAGACGATGATATCGCCAAATTCGGGCGGGTGGAGGCGGTAGGAGACTTTTTCGACCACCAGGCGATCGCCGATTTCCAGGGTGGGGAACATCGAATCGGACGGGATGTAGCGGGGTTCAGCCACGAAAATGCGGATCAGCACAGATAAACCCAATGCGACGATCACAAGCACGACATTTTCCCGCCATTTACCCCAGGCGGTGGGTTGAGTCGGTGTCTCGGCGATCGCCCGATCCCGTTTTTTTTCCTTGGTTTCCATCCGAATCTCCACAGTTCGATTTCTGAAGGGTTCCGATCGCGATCGCGACGCCACCCCATAACAATTTATCAACAATTCAGACCCGGAATAGTTAATTGTAGGTTTTCGGGTTCGGGTCGCCTCGTCGGTGTCGGCGTTTCTCCCCGCAATGTCGCCACCGCACCGCAACCGATATGATAAGCCAGATTGACGGGAATCGCATTGCCGATTTGCTTGTATTGGGCCGATAGCGTCCCCGCAAACTCCCAGGAATCAGGAAAGGTTTGGATTCGGGCGTATTCCCGCACCCGCAGCGGCCGCGTCTCGTCGGGATGGCAGCGTTCCGTCTGGGTTTGGGAGGGGCTACAAGTCAAAGTCAATGCCGGTTCATCCCAGGCTAATCGTTTGGCAAATCCCGTCCGCCCCCCGGCTTTATAATAGCTGTTTTTCATGTAGCTTTTTTGAAGGTCCGGGGGCAGGTCGCGCCAATTTCCCCCCGGCGGGACGAGTTCCATAATTTGACGTTTGCGATCGGTGTATTCCACCCCCGGCGAAGGGGGGCAGTCTTGCAGGGCTTCTCGCAGGGAAATCGAGTAGCTTTTTTCGGCCGGAAAAATCGGTTCCAAATGCAAATCTTTGCGGGTGGCGATGATAAACAGTCGCTCCCGTTTTTGGGGGACATCTAAGAATTGCGATCGCAGGATTTGATGGCGGGCAACATAGCCGAGATGATCCAAAATCTCCAACATCGTTTTCAGGGTTTCCCCTTTTTGGTGGGTGAGGAGCCCTTTCACATTTTCGGCGATCGCGATTTTGGGTTGGGTTTCGCGGACGCACCGGGCGAACTCGAAAAACAGCGTTCCCCGCGCATCTTCCAACCCCCGGCGAAACCCGGCGTGGCTGAACGCCTGACAGGGAAACCCGCCGGATACGATATCAATTTTGTGGCGAAATTCCGAAAAGTCGATGTTGGAAACGTCCTCGCAAACCGCCGGCCAGTCGGGGCGGTTGGTTTTCAGGGTGTCCGCGCAGATGCGATCGCACTCCACCAGCAATTGATGCCGAATCCCCGCATTTTCAAACCCCAGCGCCAACCCCCCCGCCCCCGCAAACAGTTCGATCGCTTTGAAGTTCGTCTGCTTTTCTTCCCGCAAAATTCCATAGCGATTTTCGGTGCGATCGCCCCTTTTTCTTTTGCACAATTCCTCGATTTCTTGAAAGTCAAAAATTCGCCTTTTATTTTTATCAAAATAGCTGCGAATTAACTGCTTCTTCTCCCACTCTAAAACCTCTTCAGGTGTCACCCCAAAGATCCGAATCACTTCCGGCAAGCTGACCGACTTCATTAGCAAGCAAAAGACAGGATACAGAAACGATAATTATAGCATTTTCCAGGGCGAATGCCATTCGCCCATTTCCAATCACCTCAATCTCGGCAATACCGAGTCCACGCTTGCATGGACTTTCGCTATCAGCCTTGAAATTCATTTCAAGGCGGGTCAATTCGGACAGGCAAGATGGCTGTTCTAACCGACCTTAGTCAATCAGCCGCGATCGCGCACTGCTATAACTCAAAAATTAATCCCTTTTTATAATAGCAAAAATTCATCCTTTCGAGGCCTGCAAATCAGTTTTCAGTCAAAAAAAAATCTAAAATATCAGCAGAAATCCCCTCCATATTCCTCTCCGTGTCCTCTGTGCCTCTGTGGTTAAAATAAATCCTAACAAGAAGTCCGGCCATTTCCGGTGAAATGACCGCCCTTAACTGTTCCCATTCCACCCTCACGATCGCGGCACCGGACCGTCCTCCGCCTTCGCCAATTTCGTAGACTGACGGCGGTGGAAGCGAATTCCCAGGAAAATATCGTACAGAAAACTCCAAAAATCCTTACCGTTGAGCAACCCCAAGGTTTGGGGGGAACCCTTGGCATCCAATAAGGGTTTGGTAGCTTCGTAGGCGGGTTTGTAATTGTACCAGGGAATCGACGGCCAGAGGTGGTGGATCAAATGGTAGTTTTGGCCGAGAATCAATAGGTTGAGAATCGGACTCGGATAAACCCGGGCATTCTTCCAGCGATTTCGCTCCTGAAAGGGACGGTGCGGCAGGTAGTCAAAAAACAAGCCCAAAGCCAACCCCACCACCAAAGCTGGGGAGAACCAGAAGTTCAAAATATAGCCCACAAAATGATAGTGCACGGAAATAGCGACAATCGAAATCACCACCATCCGGCTCAAAAACCACTCCAACAGCTCGTATTTCCGCCACAGCCGCCGCCGGAAAAAGAAGATCTCGTGATAAAAAAACCGTGCGGCAATTAACCACAGGGGGCCGCCCGTGGAAACAAAATGATCGGGATCGTTGTCTGGATCGTTAACATGGGCGTGATGCTGGATGTGAACCCGGGTAAATACGGGAAACGCGAACCCCAACATCAACGCGCTGCCGTGTCCCAAAATCGCATTCAGGATGCGATCGCGGTGGGCAGAATTGTGGGATGCATCGTGGATCACCGTCCCTGACAGGTGCAGGGCGAGAACGTTGATGGAAAAACAGAACCAGTCAGGCCAGTTCCAACACCAGTATCCGAAAGTGGAACTGATGACAATTGCGACTGCGCCCAGGAACATCAGTAGGGTTACGTTCAACCCCCCGTCTGGGATCAGGAACTCTTTGGGAACTGTCAGTGGCTTCCCTGCCTCCGACATTATCGTTTGCACTCCTTGAAGTTTCACACCTGAGTATTTTATGAGAGCCGAGACAAACTGTAAAGATTTGTGAACAAAATGAGCGGCAGTTTTGCCTAAGAAAATATCACCACTTTACCCGAAGGAGGAGAAAAATTCCATGTTTGACCCATTCAAGTCCGGTTTGAGCCGAATGTCTGCGATCGGGGGCGTTCTCAGCCTGTCCCTCGTCTTGAGTCAAGGGGCAGCCCAGGCCCGACCCCTGCCGATGGGGGAGCGCAACTTCAACCCCTGGTGGTCCTCGATCTCCGAAGAACTGGGCATTCCGATCCCGGTTCCCGGCGCCGAAGAACCCGCCCGGAGGGACTCCGCCGAGCCGACGGCGACTTCCACCCCGGATGAGACAGTCCCCATTCCCGAAGTGGAAGTGGAGACGGAAACAGCAGACGTACCCCGGTTCCGCTGCGAAGTGGTGGGGGGCGAATACACCGTTATGTATTATCCCATCACTCAGCCCGATCGCGCCTATCCCTGGGCCGTCCCCAGCCAAATGGGGGGAGGCTGGACACCCGATCGCCGCTGCGCCGAAATCAGCCGCCGCCTGGAGTCCTACCGGCCCGACGGGTTGGTGGCTTTACAGACGGATGTGGAAAACGGTTATAACACGATCTGCGCCACCACGGAGGATATCCCCCAATGTCGGATCGTGCTGACGGTTCCGGTGGGCGAAAATCCCGAAATGGTGCGCGATCGCATCTTCCAAAATCTGGTCGTAGCCGACAGCGGACAGAACACCCAAGGGGTTTACACCTGGGTAGACGAGCGATCGTCGTCGGGTTCCGGCGTCATCGAAGGGATCGTCCCGAGATCCTCCCGCCGTTCCGAGGGAATTTTCCTGAAACCCTTCCTCGATCCGGCGGACGGGGGAACCGGAACTCGCCTGCACCGCAGATTTTTCCGCTAGTCCGAAACGGCACCCGGTTTCCGGGCCGAAACCGGGTTTGTGCAAAAAAGGGTCGGGAGCGTGGTTAAATTTTCATTAGGTTTTATCCTGCAACAGACCAGCGCCTATAGGACTCGATGAAGGTTATGCGATCGCCAAAACTCATGCACCGAACGAAAATTGTCGCGACGATCGGGCCGGCGACGCAGAAACCGGACGTCCTCCGAGCCCTGATCGAGGCGGGAGCCACCACGCTCCGCCTCAACTTCTCCCACGGCACCCACGAGGATCACCAGCGCAGCATCCGCCTGATTCGCCAGATCTCTTTTGAACTCAATCAACCCGTGGGCATCCTCCAGGACTTGCAGGGGCCGAAAATTCGCCTGGGCAAATTTGAGGAGGGTTCCATTTTCCTGAACCGGGACGATCCGTTTATCCTCACCAGCCGCCAACTTCCCGGCACCCACGAGATCTCCTCGGTGACTTATGAACCCCTCGCTGACGAAGTGCCGGATGGGGCGACGATCCTCCTCGACGACGGCAAGGTGGAGATGCGGGTGGAAAAGGTGAACCGCGAGAAAGGGGACCTGCACTGTCGCGTCGTGGTGGGGGGCGTGCTATCCAACAGCAAGGGCGTCAATTTTCCGGGGGTTTACCTTTCGGTCAAGGCCCTGACGGACAAGGACCGGCGGGATTTGATGTTCGGCCTGGATCAGGGGGTGGATTGGATCGCCCTCAGTTTCGTGCGGAACCCCCAGGACGTTTTGGAAATTAAGGAACTGATCGCCGGTGCCGGGAAGGATGTCCCCGTGATCGCTAAAATTGAGAAGCACGAGGCGATCGAGCAGATGGAAGAAATTTTGGCCCTCTGCAACGGCGTGATGGTAGCCCGGGGGGATTTGGGGGTGGAACTGCCGGCCGAGGACGTGCCGATCTTGCAGAAGCGGTTGATCGCCACGGCAAACCGGATGGGGATTCCGGTGATCACGGCGACTCAGATGCTCGACAGCATGGTGAATAATCCCCGCCCTACCCGGGCGGAGATTTCCGACGTGGCTAACGCGATTTTGGACGGTACGGATGCGGTGATGCTGTCTAACGAGACGGCGGTGGGTAAGTTTCCGGTGGAGGCGGTGGCGACGATGGCCCGCATCGCGTCGCGGATCGAGCGGGACGGGATCACTCGGAACGTTTTGAAGGTGGAGGATACGGGGCGATCGATTCCTAACGCTATCAGCCAGGCGGTGAGTCAGATCGCGGTGCAGTTGGACGCGGCGGCGATTATGACGTTGACGAAGACCGGGGCGACGGCCCGGAATGTATCGAAGTTTCGCCCGCAGACGCCGATTTTGGCGATCACGCCCCATGTGGAAGTGGCCCGCCAGTTGAGCGTGGTTTGGGGGGTGAAGCCGCTGTTGGTGTTGGATCTGCCCTCGACGGATCGGACGTTCCAATCGGCGGTGACGGTGGCGCGAGAAAAGGAGTTGGTGTCGGACGGGGATCTGGTGGTGACGACGGCGGGGACGTTGCAGGGGGTTCCCGGATCGACGGATCTGGTGAAGGTGGAAGTGGTGACGGCGGTGCTGGGTAAGGGGACCGCGATCGGGCAGGGAACGGTGACGGGCCGGGCGCGGGTGGCGCGATCGCCCGGAATGGTGGGGGATTTCAACCCGGGCGAGATTTTGGTGGCGCCACAGACGAATGCGGAGTTCGTGGAGATGATGCGGAAAGCTGCCGGGGTGGTGACGGAGGCGGACAGCCTGACGAGTCACGCGGCGGTGATCGGTTTGCGGTTGGGGGTGCCGGTGATCGTGGGGGTGAAGAATGCCACCCAGGTGATTCGGGACGGGGTGATTTTGACCCTGGATATGCAGCGCGGCGTGGTGTATTCGGGCGCCAGCAGTTCCACTCCGGTGGATTCGGTTTGATCTGATGTCCGCCAGATTCGTTTGAATCAAAACGATTTCGATATCTGTTGCGCGATCGCGATGTCGTCTGCTATAATAGACGACTGTGCCGATGTAGCTCAGTGGTAGAGCACTCGATTCGTAATCGAGCGGTCG
>JBNGCR010000249.1:0-6500 GCA_050045915.1 Limnospira sp. | reverse complement strand
ACGACGGCGATGGGGTAGACGATGGGGGAGTGGCTATTGGCGGGGGCATTTTCTACGATTCTGATGCGATCGCTCAAGGCGGCATCCGTGGCGTAAACCAACCCCGCGTCGGCGTTCCCTGCCTCGACAAAGGAAAGCACCTGGCGGACGTTATTTCCGAATACCAATTTATCCCGAATGTCTTCCAAAATGCCCAGATTGGTCAGCACTTCTTCGGCGTACTGTCCGGCGGGAACCGACGCAAATTCTCCCACGGCGATGCGGCTGAGGTTTCCGGAGGTCAGGTCGGAAAAGCTGTTGACAGTTTCGCTATCTTGGGGTACGATTAAAACGATGGTATTTTGCAGCAAGTTTTTTCGGGTTTCGGGACGGATCAAATCTTGTTCTTCCAAGGCATCCATCTGCCGTTGAGCTGCTGAAAGAAAAATGTCAGCCGGTGCGCCTTGTTCGATTTGCTGCTGTAGGGTTCCGGAGGAAGCAAAGTTGTGTTGAATCGTGATGTTGGGCTGTTGTTGGGAGTAAAGATTTTCCACCTCTTCCATCGCGTCAGTGACGCTGGCGGCGGCGGAAATTAACAGGGTGGTCGCTTCGGACTCGGGGGCGGGTTGTTGTTGGGCACAACTGACCGCGATCGCCACGCAAAAGGCGACAAAACCCCGCAGCACTAGGGAAAATAAGCGTCTGTCGGACATTGGAAATTGGAGTTTTTGGGTGATTGAGAGTGATTTCGACTAAAAAGCACGGCTGAACGGACACTCTAGCGAACTTGGCTATATTGTTACACAGTTAGAGCCAGCGCGTCTGTATCGGCAGTTACCTTTACCCGTAGCAAAAATCGACCGCCAGTCGCTATGATAAGTCCTGAATTGCTGTTGCGATCGCCCTTGTGAGGAGTCATGCAAACCCTAACCGAAACCCCGTCCACTGCGACGGAGAAACAAACCGTCCTGCTGCTGAACCCGCCGGGGGATAAAAAATACTTTCGGGACTACTATTGTACCAAAGTTTCCAAAGCCCATTATTACTACCATCCCGTCGATCTGGTGTATTTGAGTGGTACCCTATCCGAGGCGTTTCCGGTGGCGGTGATCGATGCGATCGCCGAATCTTTAACTGAGGAAGAATGTCGGCGGCGGGTGGAAGCGATCGCCCCGGACGTGATTTTATTTCTGATCTCGTCCCCTTCTTATAATTTAGACGTTCCCTTCATCACCCAACTCAAACAAACCCTTCCCGAAACTCGCTTTATCGGGACGGGCGACATCTACCGGGAATTCCAAGACGAAGCCCTGGAAATGCACCCATTTTTGGATGCCATTTTGCTGGATTTTTCCACCGACGATATTATCACATATCTCCAAAACGGGACGGGGGAGGTCATCAATAATATCATCTACCGCCACGGGGGAGAAATTGTCGCCGGGGAGGAGATCCACGGCAACGGAAATTTCCGCATCCCCACCCCCCGCTGGGACTTGTTCCCCATCGACAGTTACCGCTTCCCCTTTGAACGGCGGGGAAAATTTGCCTCAATTTTAACCGATTTTGGCTGTGCCTACAGTTGTACATTTTGCCCCATCAGCACCTTGGGTTTCAAGCTGCGTCCGGTGGCGGATGTCGTCGCCGAAATTAAAGTCTTAAAATCCTTGGGAGTGCGGGAATTATTTTTCCGCGATCAGACCTTCGGAGTCAATAAAAAGCGGACCTTAGAACTGTGCGAAGCTCTGAAGCCTTTAAACATGAGTTGGACCTGTTTCACGCGGGTTGACGTGCTCAACGAAGCGATCGCCAAACCGATGAAAGAGGCGGGATGCCATACCATCATGTTCGGCATCGAATCGGCGGACGAAGAACTGTTGAAAAAGTACGAAAAAAATACCCAACAAAACCAGATGTTGGAAGCGATCGCCCTGTGTAAAAAATATGCGATCGAAACCGTCGGCACTTTCATCCTCGGACTCCCCGGAGACACCCGAGAATCCACCTTCAAAACCCTCGAATTTGCCAAAAAGCTGGATTTAGATTTCGCCTCTTTTAATATTGCCGTCCCCCGGTTCGGAACCGCCTTCCGAAAAGATGCCCTCGCCAACGGCTGGGCCAGCGAAGAAGAACTGGTATTCGAGTCTTCCGCCAGCAAACCCATCTGGCAAAATCAGACCCTTTCCAACGAGGAAATTTTTGAGATTCACCAACAGGTGAAGCGAGGATTTTACCTGCGTCCGGCTTATCTATTAAAGCGGATTTTCGGCATCCGCACCCCGCACCAATTCCTCAATTCTTTGGAAGGGTTTTACTTTTTGCTGTTCAAAAAATAACCCATCCCACCTGTAGGGGCAGTGCCTCCGCGCCTGCCCTCCTCACATTCCAACTTTTTTCTTTTCTACTCCCTATTCCCTACTCCCGACTCCCTACATTATAATAGGATTTGTACCAAGAAATAAACCGTTCCACCCCCACTTCAATGGGGGTGCTGGGTTGAAAGCCAACATCCTCGATCAGGGAATCCACATTGGCATAGGTAATCGGCAAATCTCCAGGTTGCATTGGGAGCATATTTTTTTGGGCTTTTTTCCCTAATAAATTTTCCAGGACTTCTATCACATACATCAATTCTACCGGCTTATTATTGCCGATATTGTATACTTTATAGGGGGCGGTAGTTTTCACGCCACCAATTGCAATGCTTTCATCTCCCCCGGAAGGAATGCGATCGATAGCCCGAACTACCCCTTCCACCACATCATCGACGTAGGTAAAATCTCGCTTCATATTGCCGTGGTTGAAAACGTTAATCGCCCGATCTTCCAGGATGGCTTTGGTGAAGATAAACATCGCCATGTCGGGGCGACCCCAGGGGCCGTAAACCGTGAAAAATCGTAGTCCGGTGGCGGGAATTTTGTAGAGGTGGCTGTAGCTGTGGGCCATCAGTTCGTTGGCTTTCTTGGTCGCCGCGTACAAACTTACCGGATAATCGACATAATCTTCGACGGAAAAAGGCACGGTTTTGTTAGACCCGTAAACCGAACTGGAGGAAGCAAAAACCAGGTGTTTGATCTGGTGATGGCGACAGCATTCTAAGATGTTCATAAATCCCACCAAATTGCTGTCAACGTAGGCGTAGGGATTTTCGAGGGAATAGCGGACGCCCGCCTGGGCTGCCATGTTGGCAACCGCATCAAATTGGTGGTCGGAAAATAGCTGTTCCATCCCGGGGCGATCGCACAAATCCAACTGATAAAATGTAAAGCCTTCGTGGGGCTTGAGTTGGGCGAGGCGATTCTCTTTTAACGACACTTCGTAATAATCGTTGATATTGTCAATTCCGACCACCGTATCTCCCCGTTCCAGCAGCCGCTGACACAGGTGAAAACCGATAAATCCCGCCGCACCAGTTACTAAAATTTTCACTAACTTTTCTCCTACAAACTCCAGTAGTGAACCTCGGATGTCATCAAAGCCGGATCTAAAACAGATTTGACATCCATCAAAACACCCCGAATCTTCAAGCCAGCCAGCAATTGTTCCGGTGGCATCTCCAAATAAAATTGATGGGGAACCGCCAGGACGATCGCATCTAAATTGCACAAGTCCGACCAGTCTATTAATGTCATATCATATTCCCGGCGGGCGAGGTTAGGATTGGCGAGGGGATCGTGGATGAGGGGCTCGATGCCAAATTGCTTCAATTCGGCGACGATATCGGGGACGCGGCTGTTGCGGAGATCGGGGACATTTTCCTTGAATGTGAGGCCGAAAATGGCGACTCGGGCGCCGGAGATGGGGCGATCGGCTTCCACTAACAATTTAACCAAACGCTGGGCGAGATAGGTGCCCATGCTGTCGTTGATGCGGCGTCCGGCTAAAATAACTTGGGGGTGGTATCCCAACTGTTCGGCTTTGGTGGTGAGGTAGTAGGGATCGACGCCGATGCAGTGTCCCCCGACGAGTCCGGGGGTGAAGGGGAGAAAATTCCATTTGGTCCCGGCGGCGGCGAGGACGTCGTGGGTGCGAATGTGGAGGCGATCGCAAATAATTGCCAATTCGTTCATTAAGGCGATATTGAGATCCCGCTGAATATTTTCGATCACTTTGGCGGCTTCGGCTACCTTGATGCTGGGGGTTTCGTACACCCCCGCTTTCACCACTTTTCCGTAGACGGTGGCGATGCGTTTCCGGGTGGCTTCGTCTTCCCCCGACACCACTTTGACGATTTTTTCGAGGCTGTGGGTGCGATCGCCCGGATTGATCCGTTCCGGGGAATATCCTAATTTAAAATCGACCCCCTGTTTTAACCCGGAAACCCGGGCTAAAATCCCGCCGCAGATCTCCTCCGTCACCCCCGGATAAACGGTGGATTCGTAAACGATAATATCCCCCGGTTTGATGATTTCCCCCAAACTTTCGGACGCCCTCATCAGGGGTGTCAAATTGGGTTGGTGGTTGTCGTCTACGGGGGTGGGGACGGCGACGATGAAAAAGTTGCGATCGCCGATGTCTTCCAGATTTGCCGTTACTTTCAGGGATGAATTTTTCAGGACTTCCGGCGACACTTCCCCGGTGCGATCGCGCCCCTGTTTTAATTCTAATACCCGGTCTATATTAATGTCAAATCCCACCGTCCCCGGAAACTGTTCCGCGAAGGCGACGGCGACGGGCAAACCGACGTATCCCAAACCGATGACGGCTATTTTATGATCTGAAAGCGGTATCATTCCCGATGGTTTCTTGCAGTTTAAACTGGGGTGTTAACGAGGGGCGTTTCTCCGGATTTTTCCAATTTCACCAATTCCCCCGCCGTCATGAAAGAATAACCCGAGAGTCGCAACCAGGCGATCGCCTTTTCCAGCGTCCGCAACGCCGAACCCCGACGGCGAGTATACCACAGTTTCGCCCCCCGAGGAATAGCGAACCCCTCCACCGGATAGGCGGGGATAAAATCGAAGGGGTGCATATATAAATGTACCAGGGATGGCAGGGGATAAAATTGCGTTAATAATTGAATTGAGGATAGGTTGAATAAATCCACCCACAGCAGCCCCATCGGCAAGGGAATCAACGGCAATTGATTGACGGGTATTTCCCAAATACCCTCCCTCATGTGGGGGAGTTGCGACGCTTCCCGGTTGTCGAATCGGGTCGGCATTTTTCCGCCAAAAACAGAGGAATCGTACTCGTAACCCGCCCGTTTCAATTCGGCAAATAGCCCGTCCGGAATCCTCGCCTGGGGGGCGCGAAACCCTGATACAGTTTGCCCCGTGGCGGTTTCTAACACTGCTTTTGATTGGGATAATTCTTGTCTTATTTCCTCCCGCGACAATTCCGGCATCCGGCGGTGGGTGAAGCCGTGGGAGGCGATTTCATACCCTGCGGATACTGCCAAATTCAACGCTTCGGAAATGTGGGGGACGCTTTCCCCGTTCACAAATAGGGTGGTGGGGATTTCATATTTCTGCAAAATCTCAAAAATCGCCGGAATTCCCATCCGGACGCCCCGCAAATATTCCGGCTGGGCGGGCAGTCTCCCCCCCCAGTCGGGCTCCACGTCAATGGAGGCGATCGCGATGCGGTTTTGTCCGAAAATAGAAGTCATGATTCCCAGTCCAATTGGAGGGCGAAAGAATGCCCACCTAACGGCGTCAGGTGGGCTAAATTTACCTCTGGAAATGAACCGAAATTCGATTAATCCAAATATCCCATCAGCAGATCCGGATCATCGATATCGTTGGAGGCGATGGGACGATTCATCACCATCGAAGAAATCTGCAATTGAGTCATTCCGATCGGACGGTTCGACATCGCTCCCGTCCCTTCTTCGGGTTGAATTAATGTCACCGATACGGTATTATTCGCCTTGGCGATGGGGCGGTTTGCCGTCAGCATTCCCGCCACTTGCAACTTCGTTTGTTCCACGGGGCGATTGTGAACCATCATGTTGGGCTGGGACACCTGAATTTGGGTGGGTGCCGAGTTGCCTTCTTGGGTGGGTTTGGTAGCCACGTCTAATTTCTCCTGTTTGGTATCTGATTCTTTTTCATTTTCAGCCGTTTCGGTTGCGGCTTCAACAGATTCTGTTTCAGTCGTTTCAGCTTGAGTCAATTCCTCTTTAGACTGATTCTCCGCATCCTTTTTTGTAGTGCTACGGGTTCGTCTACTTGTGGTCCTCCTATTTGAACTAGAAGAGCTGGCAGCCATACTTAAATACCTTACTTATCAAACGGGACTCGCCCATCGATGCGAGACAACTCGCCCTATCAGCCTCGTCCCTTTTATTATTCTAGCTTTTTATGTTCCCCTCTTCCCCGCGCCTCACGGCTGACGGTGCGATCTGACTAAAAATCGGTCAAAGGTAAACGGATTATAAAATACATCGGACACAAAGTAAACGGGGCGTAACAAAAAATAACTTTTTGCAACGATAAGTAACTAAAATCCCCGGAAGCCCGTCCCCCCGACCCGAGCCACGGGCGCGATCGCGGTATTGGGCCAGAGGTGCGATCGCC
>JBNGCR010000248.1:0-6521 GCA_050045915.1 Limnospira sp. | reverse complement strand
GCCCCCCGAAGTTCGGCTGAACAATTGACGCTCCACCCGTCAAGATGCGAAGATAAAATCATCCTCCGTCAAGCTGCCAACCCCTTCGATCAATAAAGTCCCGCCGCCGAAGTTGAAGACATTTCCATTAACTTGATATTCAAGGGTTCCAGTCTGAGGATTGTCGCCGCCCTCCAACGCCACTTCACCCGATGCAGGGAGGTGAATGAGCAAGCCGCCGTTAACCGCTTCCACGAAGGGAAAATCGAGGTCGGTGAGTCCGTCGTCCGAACCCGCTTCCAAACCGTTGGGGTAGAAATCCAGAACCTCAAAGTTTTTCAGCCATTGATCGTTGGGAAGTTTGCCAAATCCGACATTCAACAAAATGTCAAACTCGAATTCAATCCGATCTAAACCCACTTCAAATCCGAGCAGTTCATCATTTCCAAATCCGCTGCTTGAATCCCCGGTAATTCTGTAAATATCCGGCTGGTTGTCTTGATTCGGGGCGGGACTGTCGCCGTCGAGGAAACTGCCACCGCCGATGAGGATATCGTCGCCCGAACCGCTGACGACCGTATCCTCTCCAAAACCGCCAACAACCGTATTATCTCCACTGCCACCCAACACCCAATCATTGCCGTTTCCCCCTTCGACAAGATCCGCATCGCCACCCCCATCGATGGTGTCGTTTCCCGTATCTCCGAAGATGCTATCTAAGCCTTCGCCACCAAACATTTCGTCATTGCCGCCATCTCCATCCATCATATCATCGCCGCGATCGCCGAACATTCGATCATGGCCCCCGCCCCCTTTTATCGTGTCATTTCCCAGGCCGCCAGATAGTTCATCTCGGCCCCCCTGACCGTCGATAAAATCGTCGCCTTGGAAGGTCGAATTTGTGGTTGCCGTGTTGAAGAGTTGCCGCGAAGTGGAGGCGGATGCACTGGCTAATCTGCTCCCAATTGGTAAATCGGGAATCAGGGGATTTCCGGTTTTATCGCCGTAAATTTTATCATTGCCATTGCCGCCGGATATCGTATCGGAACCGACGCCACCGTAGGCGGTATCATTGCCGTTTCTGGCGTAGATGCGATCGTTGCCGGCCAATCCTCGCATGAAATCGGCGGAGTTTGTCCCCCAGAGGAAGTTATTTCCATTGTCTCCGTCAATATTTGCCATGATGTATCTCCTGGAATTTCACGAATTCACACTGCTATAGTTTTTATTTGTATCAATATTGACCAAGGTTTTACAAGTCGCACGTTTGTGGGTCGTTCATTTGTGCGACGTAGATCTGCGGTCGTCCGATCGAGGGAGTACGATTTCCAATTCAAGGCTGAAATTAAAGAATTGAAAAGACGAATTGTAATCGATGATATTTCGAGGGTTCAATTCTCCAATAATTATCACGGTCTTTTCCACACCTTCACCTGACCGTCCCAGCCGCCGCTGAGAATGGTTTGACCGTCGGGGGAAATGCCGATCGCCGTAACGTAACCCGTATGTCCTTGCAGGTTTCCCCGGATTTCCCCGGTACTCAGATCCCAAATTTTCACCGTCCGGTCCCAACTGCCGCTGACCAGGGTTTTGTTGTCCGAAGCGATCGCCACCGACCACACCCCGTCCCCGTGTCCGGCGAGACGGCGGATCGGCCGTCCCGTCCCCAACTGCCACAGGGCGATCGTCCCGTCCGCACTGCCGCTGGCGAGAATTTCCCCGTCCGGACTCACCGCCAACGACAACACCGATAACTCGTGTCCCTCCAAGGTGCGGATCGCCTCCCCGGTTTGCAAATTCCACAGGCGAACTGTGCTGTCCCGGCTACCCGTCGCCAAAATTTGACCGTCGCGACCGATCGCGATCGCCCCCACCAGTTGCGAATGTCCCGCCAGCGATCGCAACAGTTGCCCCGTTTCCAGATCCCACACCTTCACCGTCCCGTCCCAAGCCCCACTCGCCAGGGTTTTGCCGTCGGGACTCATCGCGATCGCCAAAACTTCGCTGGAATGCCCTTCGAGGGTCTGTCTGGGGGAAAACGTCCCCATTTCCAACCCCGACGGCAGATCCCAAATTTGGATCGCCCCGTCGTCCCCCGCCGTCGCCAATCGCTTGCCGTCCCGACTCACCGCGATCGCATTCACCGCCCCGGAATGGGCCCGAAACGATTCCCTCAACCCCCCCGTCCCCAAATTCCACAGGGACACGTTCCCGTCGCTGCCGCCGCTGATGCCGTAGGAAGCCGTTACCGCGATCGCCCCGATCTGTCCCGACTCCTCCCGCAGACTCGCCGCCAAGGCAAATCCCCCATCCGACGTGACGGTTTCGGCATTCGGAGAAATCGGAAGGGATGCCGTCACAGTGGGCGTTTCTTGCCCCGCCGCCGGTTCCGGCGTGGCGGTGGGAACCGATGGCAACGTCGCCGTTTTCCGCCAATTCAAAAAGCGATTAATTTCGATCGCCGCCGCCGCGATGGTATCCGGATCGAGTCCGAACTGGACGATACCGTTGATGCCGATCAGGTTTCCCCGTTCGTCCAATACCGGACCCCCGCTCATGCCGCTGCGAACCAGGTTCGTATAAACTAAGCTGTAACCTTGCCGGACCCGTTGGCGGTGCGTCACCTCCCCCTCGGTGCTCAAAAACAACCGCTGTCCCAAACTGCTGCCCGATCGCGGCCACCCCGCCACATAAACTTTAGAACCCACATCCACGCGATCGGAGTCGGCAAAGGTCCCCACCCGATACCGCTGCGAACTGCGGAAGGGGACGATCGCCAGATCCAACTCCGGTATCCGTTCGATTAAACTGTAGTAGACGAAATGCCGTTGTCCGTCCGGCGTCACCACCTCGTAATCCCCGACCCGGTTGACGACGTGCCAGTTGGTGAGGACGTAATAGGTATGATCGGATTTTTCGACAATTACCCCCGATCCCCCCCGGGGTCCGTCGATGCGGACGGTAATTTCTCCCGCGATCGCATTAATTTCGCCGGGGGTGAGTGTGGCGGTGTCCGTTTCTGCTAGAGTCGATATCGTGATGCCGTTCCAGGGGAAACTCAGCAACAGCAAGCCGGTTCCCTGCAACGTGGCGGCTAAAAGGGTGGGAAGAAGGGATTTTAGGTTCATCGGGAATTGGCCACAACCGGGCGATCGCACTACATTTCTTCCCGTCGGAACTCCTCCAAAACTCGCATCAAATCCCCCACGACGGCGGACGGAATCAGGCTGGCCAGGGGCAGGGTGGTTTTTCCTCCCCCCAACTCGATGGAAAGACTTTGGAGGACGCCGGCGACTTGACTTTCTTCGACATCCCCATCTTCCAACATCGGATAGAGTTGTTCGGCAACGGGGAGGTGAAGGTGGGCATCGGCGAGGTACAAATGCCACTTGGCGATGTCGATGTAGACATTTTCGCCGATGCTGGCAGCCAGTTTTTCGATCGCGATAGTGTTGCTGGGCATTTTGAAGCTCCCGTGAGTGACGACGATTATCCGATTTTGTTGGATTCTAGCTTAACATCGGGCGATCGTCCTTTCCCTCAATCTTTGGTGGGGGATAATCGAATCCGCCAATCTGATGGATCGAAAACCCGATTTCTCCCTCCGATTATAATATGATTTTGTAGGATGCGTTAGCGAAGCGTAACCCATCACTATAGCAATCGGGAGTCATTTGAAAATCTTCTCGCCCCCAAACCCCCAATCCTGGGGGCTTTGATCCGAGAGAATTTTCACTCATCATTTCACGAACTCGGTATGCTCTTAACTCTCTGGAGTCGGCCTTAGATATTTTTCGGCAATCCGATTTTCGGTTTCGGGAGATGACACTAATTGATGCAGATTTGCGAGTCCCGACACCGGATTGTTTAGAAATCGCTAATTCTTGATAAGAGTTTGAAACAGCCAGTGACTGAGGTGCGATCCCAACCCAGCGCTGGCGAACCCTTGGGCAATGATAAAGAGTTCTATCCAAACGAGAGAAGTTGACCCGCGGAAGAAGGACTGGGAGGCTGTTGTCTGCGGTTGTGAGGTCGAGGCTCGATCGGAGGTTTTATGGGATAGTGTATTGTCGGTTTGATCGGAACCCGATCTAATTGAGGCCAGCAACGATGCCGTCAGACAAACGGTAATGATTACAGCCAGGAATCGGGACATCAGCCAAGGAACGAGGGTTAGATCACCGCTTCCCTGGCGGTAGAAAAACATGACCAGGAATGCCCCGCTGACGCTACCGATGTAGAGGAAGGAGGGCACAATAATGGGAATAAACATGAAGCCATAGGCTTGAGATTGGCTGAAGGACGAGTTGAAATAATACGTGAAGCTGAGTGCTGTTCCCAGGACGGCGATCGCAGCCAGGATCATGCCGACGAACACGGAGATAATCGCGAGACTGGCGGATAAGCAAGAGGTGGTTGTCTGAACGGCGATCGCCATCGATGCCAATCCAGGCAGAACAACCAGTAGCAGTTCAATAAACGGCGTCATCTGATGAAATTTGCCCAAATTCTGACCTCTTGTAGATTCTCCGTCGGCCGATCGCGATCGAGAGGACTGAAGAATAGCATGATACACGGTTTCTAGACGATCGCTTTTCGTCAATGATAGTCCCCAACCCCCCATTTAAAGAAATTGAGGGGTCAGAAACGGGGTGTCAGAAACGGGATTTTTCCCTCATTCTTTGCTGGGGGACGGGGCTGAATAATCGGCGATCGCGAAAATGTAGATGGCGTGAATCAACAACAGGGAAGCCCAACCGCCCGTCACCCACACCGCCCAGGGCCAGGTGGCTTTGGCGAGATTGTGAAAAAACCACAGCCCGGAATTGCAGGCGGCGAAAATGGCGACGTGGACGGCAAAATTCATGCGATCGTCCAGACGGCGGAAGGCGGGGTCTTTGCGATCGGGTTCGCGGGGCCAACGGGGAGGCATTGAATTTATATCCTCAACACTTGTTCAACCCTCTATTTTAGTGGCAATTGGGGCGAATGGTTTGCCAATTCTAATTATTATCATCCACCAGAACTGCGTTTGAATTGGGCCGGATCTGGGAACCGTACCGCCGCGTCCAGATTTTCGTCAGTTCCGCCCCCAACAGAAAAATTTGGGCGGAGTAGAAAATCCACAGCAGGAGGACGATAAAAGAACTCGCCGCCCCGTAAGCCGAAGCAACTCCGGCGTTCCCCAAATACAACGCGATCAACGTCCGGCCGATAATAAATAAAACGGCAGTGATCGCCGCCCCGACTCCCACATCCGCCCAGGCAATTTTAATATCCGGCAAGACCCGATAAATTTGCCCGAATAACAGGGTGATCAGAATAAAAGTAATGGTATTATCGGTGACAGACCACACCAAAGTTGGAACGGGCAGAACCTGTCCCAACCAATCACTGAGTCCGGAAAGAACCGAACTGACGATCAGGGAAAGCAACAGGATAAAACCGATTCCCAACACCATAAAAATGGCGAGAATGCGGCTGCGGATAAATCCCCAGATGCCCTGTCCCGGTTTTAATTCGACTCCCCAAATTATATTGAGAGCCTGTTTAAGTTGAGCGAAAATTGTCGTCGCGGCAAAGATGAGGGTGACGATCCCGATCGCGGTTGCGATGATGCTGGAACTGGGTTCAAATTGAGTTTGAATGACATTCTGAATCACTTCGGCACCCTGTTCGCCCATCACCTTCGTGATTTTGTCCACGACTTCTTCTTGGGCCGCCGCTTCACCGACAATAAAACCGGCGATCGCGATGACAATTACCAACAGGGGGGCGAGGGAAAATACCATGTAATAGGCGAGGGCTGCCGCCAAGATCGGAACTTTGTCTTCTTGCCAAGCGGCCAGAGTTTCTTGGAGGATACTTTTGATGGTAGTTAGGTTCACGGCCGGAGTCTCAGTAAACAGCGGTAATGGCGGGCGATCGCCCCGTTATTCTGGAATGCTAGAATGGCTCGTATCTGAGACTATAGCAGTTTTCCGGATTCCGCAACTGTCGATTGATAGAGTTTCCTGAAAATTGCCCGGGAGATAGATTTTTTGCGTAAATGGATAGAGAATGGGAGGCGATGGAAAAAGTGTCAGGTTATGGCTTGACGAAGAAAATGTTTTACAAATTGTCACTTTCTGGTATAATATAAATTTGACATTTTTGATGACACCCGAGATCGCCCCAATGAATACGAGTCAAACCAAAACCTTTATCGATCTATTTTCCGGTGCCGGGGGGATGTCCTGCGGCTTGGAAATGGCGGGTTTCGAGTGTTTGTTGGGTGTGGATTTCGACAAGGCGGCGATTCAAACCTTTCAAGCCAACCATCCGAATGCAAAAACCATTTGCGGGGATTTGTTGGAAATTTCGACATCTGAAATTCGGGAATTGATCGGCGATCGCAAAGTTGACTTGATCTGCGGCGGCCCCCCCTGCCAGGGATTTTCCACCATCGGCGCCAACGATCGCAACGACAAACGCAATTTTCTATTTCGGGAATTTCTCCGAGTCGTCGATGACCTAAAACCTGATTATATTATCGTCGAAAA
>JBNGCR010000247.1:0-6585 GCA_050045915.1 Limnospira sp. | reverse complement strand
TTAATTATTAATTGTCCTAATTTGTCGCCAGCGAGTTTTCAAAAACAGCCAGAACGGGAACTGGTAGGCCTCGGCGATCAGCCAGAGCACCAAAACCAGGTGGGAGACAAACGCCACCCCCGTCCACACCAGAGGAAACCACGTCCACTCGGTTCCGGACGCGGGGGGGAAGATGACGGCGGAGGCCCCGATCAGGGTCGGGGGAAAGACGACCAAAATCAACGCCGCCACCCAGTAGAACCAGCTTAACTCCAAATTTCCGATATGTTCGCCTTTCCAGGTCGTCCCGTTCCACCGCCAGATCAAAGGCGGGTCGCGGTCGATCATTTTGATGCGTTGCCGTTCCGGTTCGATGGTCAGAATATGGCGGCAAAGGTCGCAGCCAAAAGCTTCGGTCAGAGTCAGGTTGGAAATTTGGCCGCAACGGCAGACCGGACAGGGGTAAATGCCGTCATAGGTGAGACGATTGTTTCCGTTGGGGGAGATTTGCATATTGACAACTGACGTTCGAGACAATAGACCAGAGTGAAATTCTTAATGATTTTTTCAGGCTAAATCGGATCGATGTATTTAAAAATATAAAGACCGAGTGATTTCAATGTAACACAAACAGTTGGATGGCAAATCGGTGGCGTTGCGGCTGTTTTTGACCCCGATCGGCTGTTCCGACTCGGTAGGACGTGCAATTTTGCCGGCAGAAGACCGACACCGCCCCAAAGAAGGCTGAAAATCAGTATCATCCGTTACAGTTTCTCGGACAAGATAACCCCTTATCATCAGATTAAGTTAGAGCAGTTGGGGCAAAACCAGTGCTATTTGATTCCTACGATCCAGGTGACTTCTACGATGAATTATTCGTCGCCAAGGGACAACCTCGACCCGAGGGCAAGCTGTTAATCGACCGACTCAACGCCCTGTCGCCGGACGAGATCCGGATACGACAGCAGGCGGCGAAAAGTGCCATGATGAAATTGGGGGCGACGTTTAACGTCTACAGCGACAGCGAGGGGACCGAGAGAATTCTGCCCTTCGACATGATTCCCCGGATTGTCTCCGCCTCGGAATGGGCCGATTTGGAAAAGGGACTCAAGCAGAGAATCCACGCCATCAACCTGTTCATCGCCGACATTTACGGGGAACAGAAGATCGTCCGAGACGGCGTGATACCGATGGATTTGATCGCCTCCTCAAAAGGATTTCTCCAGCCCTGCATCGGACTCAAGCCCCCCCAAGATATCTGGTGCCATATTACCGGAACCGACCTGGTGCGCGATCGCGATGGCCAGTGGTACGTCCTCGAAGATAATATGCGCTGCCCCTCCGGCGTCTCCTACGTCCTCGAAAACCGGCGGGTGATGAAAAACACCTTCCCCCAAATTTTCGCCACCCTGGGCATCCAACCCGTCGATGAATACCCCGGCCACCTCCTGGACACCCTCCTCAACCTCGCCCCCTCCCACATCTCCAACCCGACGGTGGTCGTCCTGACGCCGGGAATCTACAATTCCGCCTATTTTGAACATTCCTTCCTTGCCCAACAGATGGGGGTGGAATTGGTGGAAGGGCGGGATTTGGTTGTCGTCGATGGTTACGTCCAGATGCGGACCACCAAGGGCCTGCGGCGGGTCGATGTCATCTACCGTCGCATCGACGATACCTTCATCGACCCCCTGACGTTCAACCCCGAATCCCTCCTGGGGGTCCCTGGCATCACCGATGTCTACCGTAACGGCCGGGTGGCCCTCGCCAACGCCCTCGGGACGGGGGTTGCCGACGACAAGGTGATTTACGCCTACGTCCCGCAAATGATCCGCTACTATTTGGACGAAGACCAACTGCTGCCCAATGTCCCCACCTACCTCTGCTGGGAACCCGACCAACTCGAGTATGTGGTCGCCAACCTGGACAAATTGGTGGTCAAAGCCGCCAACGAGGCGGGGGGCTACGGAATGCTGGTGGGTACCCAAGCTACGGAGGAAGAACGCCAGGAATTTGCCGGACGCATCCGGGCGAACCCCCGCAACTACATCGCCCAACCCACCCTGTCCCTGTCGCGGGTTCCGACCCTTCTTGGCGATACGTTTGAGGGCTGTCACGTCGATTTGCGGCCCTATATCCTCTACGGTTCCCAAGGGGTTTACGTCCACCCCGGCGGGTTGACCCGAGTTGCCATGAAAAAAGGTTCCCTGGTGGTCAATTCTTCCCAAGGGGGCGGCAGTAAGGATACCTGGGTTTTGTGCTAATTTTGGGAGAATTGTTGGGCGGTTAACTGTATCTAAAATCGCAATTTCTCCGTAATTTGCAGTAAAAATTGACGTTTAATTTCGAGTAAAATTATGCTGAGTCGTGTCGCCGGTTCTATCTATTGGCTCAATCGTTATGTAGAACGGGCTGAAAATATCGCCCGATTTGTCGATGTCAACCAGAATTTGCTGTTAGATGCTCCGTCGGGAATGCAGCAACAATGGCGTCCTTTGGTGCTGACTACGGGGGATTTGAAACTGTTTGAAGAAAAGTACGGGGAGGCGACGGCCGAGAACGTGATCCAGTTCCTCACCTTCGATAACGACTATTCCAACTCGATTTTATCTTGTTTGCGGTTGGCGCGGGAAAATGCGCGATCGGTGCGGGAAATTATCTCCTCGGAAATGTGGGAACAGGTGAACGAGTTTTACATGATGGTGCGGGAGGCCGCTCAAGGAGATAATTTGTATTATCTGCCCGAATTTTTCAATCAGGTCAAACAGCAGGGCCACTTGTTCGCCGGAATTATGGATGCCACGATGACCCACAATGAAGGGTGGCATTTCGGGCGCATGGGGCGACTGTTGGAGAGGGCGGATAAAACCTCTCGAATTTTGGATGTGAAATATTTTATTTTGCTGCCTTCGGTGCAGGATGTGGGGACGACCTTGGATGAAGTGCAGTGGATTGCTTTGCTGAAGTCGGCCAGCGCCTACGAGATGTATCGCAAGCGCAGCCAACACCGAATTACGCCTTTTGGTGTGGTGGAATTTTTGATTTTAGATCGGCAGTTTCCGCGATCAATTCAATATTGTTTTTTGCAAGCCGAGCGATCGCTCCAACAGATCACGGGAAGCACCCCGGGAACCTGGCAAAATCCCGTCGATCTGGAGCTGGGGCGGCTGCGATCGGATTTGGATTATCTGATAGTTGACGATATCATGAAGCGGGGATTGCACGAGTTTCTTGACAATTTGCAAAACCGCATCAATCTGGTCGGAGAGCGAATTTTTGAAACCTTTTTTGACCTGAAAGCTTTGCCGGATGCGATCGCTTTTTCTCAGAGTCAGGCGAGTTGATGAGTAGGGGGTGGGGAGTGGGGAGTAGGGATTCTGGGAGGTGGCAACCGGGGACGGTTGCCACCACGGATTCTGGGAGCTGATTGTTCCCACACCCCACCGAATACACCCCACACCCTAATTTCGACCCCAGGTTTTTTTACACGACACTCTAATTAATGAATTATAAAATTACTCACACCACGACTTACAGCTACACCCGAGCGGTCGAATTGATGCCCCATATTGTCCGGCTGCGGCCGCGATCGGATGCGTTTCAAACGTTGCGGGAGTTCGCGATCGCGGTGGAGCCTGAACCCAAGGGAGTTTCGGAAATTGTCGATCTCGACGGCAACGATATTGTCAAACTTTGGTTTGCGGAACCGACGGCGGAGTTGAAGGTTAAAGTCAATTCGGAGGTGGAAACCCACTGTACGAATCCGTTTAATTACCTCCTCGAACCTTGGGCGCTGCACCTGCCGATCGCGGACTATCCGGCACCGATGTTGGCTCACCTGAAACCCTACATGAAGGGTGGCACCGATCCGGCGGTCGTGCAACTCGCCCAGGACATTTGGCAAACTTGCGGCGGGGGGGTATTATCTTTTTTGAGCGCCTTGAACCGGCGCATTTATCGTACCTGCAGCCACAGGATTCGAGAAATCGGAGCGCCCTTTCCTCCGGGGATAACCTGGCGGCAGCAGGCGGGTTCCTGTCGAGATCTGACTGTTTTGTTTATGGAGGGTTGTCGGGCGATGGGTTTGGCGGCTCGGTTCGTCAGCGGCTACCAGGAAGGGGATCTGACACGCAGCGATCGCCACCTCCACGCCTGGGCGGAAGTTTATCTCCCCGGTGCCGGGTGGCGGGGGTACGACCCGACTCAGGATTTGGCGGTGGGCGATCGCCACATCGCCCTCGTCACCAGCGCCCTACCCAAACACGCCAGCCCTATTTCAGGCAGTTTCCGGGGCTCGGGGGCGGCTTCCCAGATGGAATATGAACTGATCATCGAAAAATGGGATTGAGGCTATTTTAATTCGCAATATCCCAACAGTATTTCCCCGGCTTCTTTCAAGTCCCGCCCGAAGCTCAAAAATCCGTCTTCGTGTCCCCCCATCACCAACAGTTTGATATCCGCCAAATTTTCTTCCTCAAATAGGCGAAACATTTCCCGCGCCATTTGGGGCGTGCCGTAGGGAACCTCCGGGCGGGTGGTAGGGACTTCAAACATCAAATCTTTCCAAAATTGCGGGTGGTGGACGTGGGCGATCGCGTTAACTTCCGGTTGATGCTGATAGATTGCCGCGTGGGTCAACGCCTCGGAAGATGCCCGCACCGGACCGCGACAAGCAATCCAATTTTCCTGCCAGTTAAACTCCGTGACGGTGGTGTAATATTCGGGTTGCAAATGCGGCAGATGTCCGGTTTGGGTTCCGGTGATGATAAATTGTTCGGAATTTCCGATCCGGACGCTGATGTTGCCGAACCCGATGCCGTCGTCGTAAGTCCCGATCAATCCCAAAGAATAGAGGCGATCGCGCCACTTCATCAATTCTGGCAACCATTCCCCCTCGGGGGGTTCGGCTTCCGTCCAATTGCAGGAATATTTGATAACACCTTCGTCCATCATAACAAATAACTTCAATCAACTCGTCCGCGATCGATCATAATTCTTGATGCTCACAATTGGAATAAATTTTTATTTTAAAAAATCCTTTCTCCGTGTCCCTCTGTGCCTCTGTGGTTAAAATATTGAACAATCCCAAAGGAAAAAACCGGTCATGTCCTCGGGACAGCAACTTTTGCCAAAATTGAGGCGATCGCACTTTCCACCTGCACGCCGTCCAACTGTGCCTCCGGTTTGAGAATTAACCGATGTCGCAACAGAGGTAAAGCCACCGCTTTCACATCGTCGGGAATCACATAATCCCGCTCCGAAAACCAGGCTTGCGATCGCGCGGCTTGCAGCCAGTAAACGGCCGATCGCGGCGACGCTCCCAAGGCTAAATCGGGGTGATTTCGGGTTTTTTGAACCAGAGCCAAAATATAATCTAAAATGTTGTCATTGATATTCACCGATTGAACCTGCCGTCTCGCCTGCAACACCTGTTCCACCGTCAACAACGGCTTCAACCGCTCCAAATCGGAGGACTGGCCGCGAAAGCCGGCTAGGGCATTTTTGAGCATCTGTTTTTCGCCATCCGCCTGGGGATAATCCACCACCAGTTTAAATAAAAATCGGTCGAGCTGCGCTTCCGGGAGGGGATAAGTCCCCTCAAATTCCAGCGAGTTTTGAGTCGCCACCACCCAAAATAAATCCGGCAATGCCAGGGTATTTCCGTCGATGGTCACCTGTCGCTCTTGCATGGCTTCGAGCAGTCCCGCCTGGGTTTTGGGCGGGGTGCGGTTGATCTCGTCGGCCAGCAAAATTTGGGTGAAAACCGGGCCGTATTGGAGGGTAAAACTGCGGGTGTTGAGGTCAAAAATATGGGTTCCCAGGATGTCCGAGGGGAGGATATCTGGCGTCAGTTGAATCCGCCGAAAATCGGCTTGGACGAGCTTCGCCAACACTTTGACCAACAGAGTTTTTCCCGTCCCCGGAACCCCTTCCAGGATGACGTGACCGCCACTCAGCAACGCCACGATGATCTGCCAAATCAACGCGGACTGGCCGACAATCACGCGATCCAGAGTTTGGCTGAGACGGCTGAAAATGGGGTGAATTTCTGGCATATTTGGGAGCGATCGCGATCGCGGTTCGGATGGACCCATTAGAGGAGATCAAAATTGAGGTACGATCTCCGCGTCGATACGGCAATCATACCCCAATTCTCGAAGTTCGACAAGATTTGACCTCCCCCGAGTCGGGGGAGAGCCATTTTAAACTTGAATCGACTCGCGATCGCGGTCGGATTTGACCGCAGAAAATAGACTCGTTTCGCCATCGACGCGATCGCCATTTTCCGTTGCTTTAACCTCAACCGTCACGTTTGCCGCTTCGGGGTCATTCAACGCCCGAATGCAGAGATCGGAAATATCCTCCCGGCTCACTTTTCCCTTGATCGTATCCCCCTGATCCAGCATCAACGGTTCCCCTCCGGCTTCTTCCGTCATCGCGCAGGGCCGGATAATCGTGTAGGAAATACCGCTCGATCGCACCGCATCTTCCCCCCGCAATTTCCAGGTCAAAATCCCCCCCAGTTGGTCGTTCATCCGCACCGCCGGCGGTTCTTCCTCCAAGTTCAATCCCGGTTTCCCCGGCCGGGTGACTCCGGCAGAACTC
>JBNGCR010000246.1:0-6653 GCA_050045915.1 Limnospira sp. | reverse complement strand
CCCTCAAACAGATAAGCGTCAAAACTATTGCCAGCCTTCAGAACGAATGCAAAAGTAGAATTGGCAAGGCTGCTATCCTTGAACGTGAGCGTACCGACTCCTTCAGAAAGCTGCTCGATCTGGAAGTAACTATTGGAGCCACTTTTACTGTCAACTTTGTAATCATCCAGACTGTAACCTTCGATTACCTCTTGCTTGAACAGATTTTCGATCGCATCAACGTCGTCATTTCCAGACACACTCGTTTGGGACCCGATCGCCAAATCCGAAAATAGGTTGTCGGCCAATGCGGCGGTCGCGGACATCGATGCCAAACCAGCAGCCAAAACGGTGGATGCAACAATACTAGAACATTTAATTTTCATCTCTGCTCTCCAAAAATTTTAAGTTTATCTCGTGAGATGCGCCGATTCCATTCCTCTACCTATTAACTATCCTACCGAAAAAACAGCAAATGTAGAGAGTGTTTCTACGGATTCATGATATCTTTACAAAGATATTATGTTAATGCAAAAAAGTCTTTATATTTATAAGAATAAATGAAAAAGGTTTCTCAATTGATTTTAAATGGGTATTCGCGGATTTTACTTAAAAAATCTTTGCAAATATTCAGCCCCTATTTTTAATTTTTGTAATGTTTTCTATTTGCGACAATTGTCAAACTTTATTCCTCCGTAAATCTACTGAAATTTTCAAAATTTATGAGACTTTGAGTATCAATTTAAGATCGCGATCGCCATTTTTCTGCGTGAATTTACGGACGACAAGTCAACGTATCGCGTCCGTCTGCGAGATTTTGCCGGGGGTTCGCGAAGGGTGTCCAGAGGGCGATCGCGATCGCCCCCGGCCCGAGAGTCGTGGGAAACGGGGGGAACGGGCGAAAGTTGGATATCCGCACCGCTTGGGAATCAATCCGCCCAGAACCCCCCAGAATTGGGGGGTTGGGGGGCGAGATATTTTTCAAACGATTAAAGAATTGCTATATAACCACCTCCACCGTCTGTCCGTCGAACGTGACGCGATCGCCGGCTACCAACTTCCGTCCCCGGCGAGTCTCAATCTCTCCATTCACCGCCACATGGCCGGACTGAATGAAAACCTTCGCCTGTCCCCCGGTCGCCACCAAACCGGAATATTTTAAAAATTGGTCGAGTTTAATTTTTTGCCCTTCTTCTTTCATAGCCCATCACTCCTGATTAAAATCCCGGCAATTATAGGGAGTAGGGAGTCGGGAGTCGGGAGTCGGGAGTCGGAGCTGGCTCCATTACTCCCTCCGCCTCCTCCGCTCCACCGTTGGCCCGTCTGATGTTATTTCAACCGGTCGGCCCAACTCGGGACGACTTCGACAGAACCGTACCATTTTCCGGGCGATCGCGGAGAATGCCAAACTTCATTTAACGTGATATTATCAGCCCCCTGCAAATGGGCGGCTTCGACGGGGGTGATGCCGTCCCCCCAGGTTTGGCCGACACCGACCGTAATTTGATAGCTGTTAAACGCCAACAAACTTCCCGGCTTGCGGACGCCGAAAATCGCTTTTCCCGCCACGCAGACATAGGAAATATCCGGATAAAATGCCCCCGGATAATTGTATTTGACAAAATCCAAATTTTTCCGAGTCCACCGTTCCTGACTGACGTGCGGTGTCCCCAGCGTCACCAGGGTTTCGACTTGGGATCGGGCATTCCAAAAACCGATGGCATCCTCGGAAACATCATTGTGGATCGTGTAAGGTTTTTCGCCCAAGTAAATGCGGGCGATCCAGCCCCCCGCCGAGTGTCCCACCAAATTGATTTTGTCAGAACCGGATTCGAGCCGAACTCGCTGGACAGTCATGTTGATTTTCCGCAAAATTGGAATCATCGATCGCCCGCCGAAGGTCGGAAACCAGTCTCGTTTTCGCAGGGGAACAATCCGCGCTGGGAAGCCCCGGTTTTGTAAAGATTGTTCCATTTCGCGATAATCGTCCGCCGTCGCAAAATAGCCCGGTATGATAACAGTAGGTCGTGGCATTGTCCGTGCAAAAATTGTCCTTTGATCAGTTGAGCGGTTGGAAAAATGTCGCGATCGCCCGCAACCCCAAAAGACAATGATACAATCAAAACGTGAATCGAAGATAGCCTGAACCCATGCCCAAAGTGGATCTGCGATCGCGCCTATTTTTATCCCACTTGCTGGTCATGCTGATCGGGGTTTCCTCCTTGGTCATTATCGGCAAAATTTCCTCCCCTCGTTTCTTCGTGCACCGCCTGGAACAGCTCGAAGGCCCCGGCTTTCGGTTGCAGTACGTCCGTACCCGGCTGATCGAAGGGTTTGAAATTGCCTGGAACCGGAGTACCTTCTGGTCAGTTTTGGCGGGTTCGACCGCCGCCGTCGGCTTGAGTTATTGGGTGACAAAACGCATCACCCAACCCCTGACACAAATGGAAGAAATCACGAAAAAATTCGCCAAAGGAAACCTCTCGGAACGGATGTCGCCCAGCGAAATCCCGGAACTCAATCAACTAGCAATGAGTTTCAATCAGATGGCGGGTAGCCTGCAAGATGTCGAACAAAAACGCCGGGAATTAATTAGCGATCTCACCCATGAATTGCGGACGCCGATCACCGTCGTCCGGGGCTATTTGGAGGAAATGGCGGAGGGGAGAATTTCACCTTCGCCGGAAATTTATCAGCAGTTGACGAAGGAAACCAAACGCCTCGAACGGTTGGTCAACAACCTGCAAGAACTCTCCAAAGTCGAGTCAGGATATTTGCCAATTCACCCCCAACCCATCAACATTCGCCCCCTATTAGAATCGTTAGTGCAGCGATTTTCCGACCAACTTTTGGAAGACGGTCCCACCTTAGAACTCGACTGTCCCGAAGATTTACCCCCGGCCTTTGCAGATATCGATCGCACCGAACAAATCCTGGTCAATTTATTGGGAAATGCGGTCCGCTATACCGAACGGGGGACGATTTCCGTCAAGGTTTGCAGTCGGGGCGATCGCCTCTGGATCGCCGTCCGCGACACCGGAATCGGCATTTCCGACGCAGATTTGCCCCACGTTTTCGAGCGGTTTTGGCGGGCCGACCGATCGCGATCGCGCAACTCCGGCGGGACGGGTATCGGCTTGGCAATTACCCGCCGTCTCGTCGAACTTCAGGGGGGCGAAATCTCCGTCACCAGCGAGTTGGGTCGGGGCAGCACCTTCAAGTTTTCCTTACCGTTAGGTCATCAAAAATCAGTTTATAGCGGCGGATTCGCACCGCTATAACCCTTGTCCGGTCAGCTTTTTCAGCTCCGCGTCCCCCCCGCAGCCGATATCGATATCAGTTCTTGAAATTCTGCCGATCCGCTTTTTTGAGTCCCTCCCCATCCAGCGGGTCGGAATGATCCGTGGGGCGATAGCCGTTACCGTTACCGTTGCCGTTACCGTTACCATTCGCCTCAGCATAATAGATCGATTCCCCCAATTCCCCCGGCAAGTGTTTGGATTTTCCCGTCAACCGAGATTGTAAATTCGTGGCGATCGCATAAAACACCGGCACCACATACAAACTCAGCAACGTCGAAACCAACATTCCCCCCATCACCGACATTCCGATAGAAACACGGCTCGCCGCCCCCGCCCCCGTCGCAAAAGCCAGCGGCATCACCCCGAAAATCGTCGAAAAAGCCGTCATCAAAATCGGGCGAAATCGCACCCGTCCTGCCTCGATCGCCGCCTCTTGAATCGATCGCCCCTGCTCCCGCAACTGATTCGCAAACTCCACAATCAAAATCGAGTTTTTCGTCGAAAGTCCGATCAACATAATCAAACCAATGCGGCTGTAAATATTCAACTCCAATCCCGCCACCCACAGCGCCCCAAACGCCCCCAACAGGGACAAAGGAACCGCCAACAAAATCACCAGCGGATCAACAAAACTCTCGAACTGCGCCGCCAGCGTCAGGAAAATAAACGCCAAAGCCAGCCCGAAAATATAAACCGTCGCCTGTCCCGCCTCACTAAACTCCAGGGACTCCCCCGCCAAAGCCGTCCGCATGGTTTCCGGAATGACGCGATCGGCCAAATTTTGCATCGCCTCCAACGCCTCACCCAAACTGTACCCCGACGCCGGACTCCCCTCCAAAGTCGCCGAACGGAAACGGTTAAAATGGTTAATTTGGGGAGGCAGGGTCGAATCCCGCACCGAAACCACGCTACTCAAAGGAACCATTTCTCCCGACTCCGTGCGAACCGAGATTTCCCCAATATCCTCCGGGCTGGCGCGATATTCTTTCTCGGCCCGAACCACCACTTCATAACGCTGATTTCCCTCGTTGAAATTGGTGATCTCTCGTCCCCCCAACAGAATTTGTAAAGTCCGCGCAATTTCCTGCACCGAAACTCCCAAATTCGCCGCCTGCGATCGCTCGACTTCCAACACCAATTCCGGTTTATTCAGCTTCAGGTCAGTATCAATATTCACCAACTGGGGCAAATTTTGCGCCTCCTTCGCCAACTCATCCGACACCGTCGCCAACTCCCCGATATCCGTTCCTTGCAGGACGAACTGCACCGGTTGACCCAACCGACTCCCCGGGAGAGAACTGGGGTTGATGGGAAAAATCATCGCATCGGTAATTCCCGAAAACTGACCAAATAGACGTTTGACAATTTCCTGCTGAGACTGACCCGGTTCGGTGCGTTCCGACCAAGACTTGAGGCGCGTAAAAGCGAAACCCCGGTTGGCTTGGGAAGCCCCCCGCCCAAAGCCAGTAATCGTAAAATAAGCCTGCATTTCAGGAACATCAGCCAACACCTCCTCAACCTGCTGCACCACATTATTGGTATATTCCAAACTCACCCCTTCTGGAGCATTGATGGGAATAAAAATTCGGCCCCGATCCTCGGTGGGTAAAAACCCTTGGGGTAACTGCAAGAATAACCAGGCGGTCAGTCCCAAAGCCGCCACAAATCCCACTAAAACCACAGGTTTGGCCGCCATCATCAGCCGTAAAGTGCGATCGTAGGCCGTCTGGATGCGCTGCAACAGCCAGTCAAAGCCGTCCAGGGGGGCTGAAAACAGCCTCATGAGCCAATTTTGGCTCCTGTGGGAGGGGGTGAGCACCCGTGCCGAGACAGATGGGGCGAGGGTGAGGGCGACGAAGGAGGAAAAGACGACGGCGATGGCGAGGGTAATGGCAAATTCATTAAAAATCTGTCCGGTTGCTCCCCCGGAAAAGCTGACCGGAACAAATACGGCGATCAAAACCACGGTGGTGGCGATGACGGCGAAGACCACTTCTTTCATCGCATGAATGGCGGCGGGGAAGGGGTGCATTTTCTTTTCGTCGATGTAGCGGACGATATTTTCTAAAACGACGATGGTATCGTCCACTACCAAGCCGGTGGCGAGGGTGAGGGCGAAGAGAGTCAGGACGTTGATGGAAAAGCCCAAAAAGAACATCGCCCCGAAGGCGCCGATGAGGGAGACGGGGATGGTGAGGGTGGGAATCAGGGTGGCCCGCCAGTTTTTCAGGAAGGCAAAAATCACCAACACGACTAAAATAATCGCCAATAATAGACTTTGCCAGACTTCATCGATCGCTACCTGTACAAATTCGGAATAGTCCACGGCGATGGTGTAATTCATCCCCTCCGGGAAGGTTTCGGAGAGTTCTTTGATTTTGCCTTTTACCCCGTTGGCGACTTGCAGCAGGTTGGCGCCGGAGAGTTTGCTCACCCCCAAGGCGACGGCGGGGGTTCCCCGAAATCGGGCGATGGTGCGATCGCTTTCGGCCCCAATTTCGGCGTAGCCGATATCCCGGAGGCGAATTAATGCCCCGTCGGAGTTGCGGCGGATCACCAAATCTTCATATTCGGCGGGATCTCGCAGGCGCCCGAGGGTGCGGACGGGGTATTCGGTGGTTTGCCCCTCGATGCGGCCGCTGGGGATTTCTACGTTTTGCCGTTGCAGGGCGGCTTCAACATCCAAAGCGGTGATATTCCGGGCACTCATGCGCTCGGGGTCCAGCCACAGTCTCATGGCGTAGCGACGTTCTCCCCCGATGAAAATACTGCCGACTCCATCGACGGTTTCCAGGGCGTTTTTGAGGAACCGATCAGCGTAATTGCTCAGTTCTAGGGTGGAAAACCTTTCCCCATAAATCGCGATCCACATGATCCGCTCGTCGTCGCTGCTTTCTTTGGAAACAATGGGGGTATCGATATCGTCGGGAAGGTTGCGAGCCGCCCGAGAAACCCGCGATCGCACATCCTGGGCGGCGGCTTCTAGATCGCGATCGAGATCGAACTGAGCGGTAATGGAACTGATCCCCTCCCGGCTAGAGGAAGTCAGGGTTTTCAAACCTTCTACCCCATTAATTTCGGTTTCTAAAACTTCCGTAACTTCCGTTTCGACTACTTCCGCATTCGCCCCAGGATAGGTAGTCCGAACCGTGACAATTGGAGGATCAATACTGGGATATTCCTGCACCGGTAGCCGAGTAAATCCGACAAATCCAATCAGGACAATTAATAATGAACAAACCGTCGCAAAAACCGGACGCCTGATAAAAAAGTTGGTAAACATATGCAGGGGAGTAGGGAGTAGGGAGTCGGGAATAGGGAGTCGGGAGTCGGGAGTCGGGAGTCGGGAGTCGGGAGTCGGGAGTCGGGAGT
>JBNGCR010000245.1:0-6854 GCA_050045915.1 Limnospira sp. | reverse complement strand
TACTGGGGGCTTTGAGTCGATCAATTTTTCACGAATCATTTCACACTGCTATAGAAGAAACTTTGAATACCTGCGGTGACAGCCATGCGTTTCCTCAACCCCAAAACCGATTTTGCCTTTAAAAAAATCTTCGGTTCCCAACAGAGTAAACCGATTTTGATTGACTTTCTCAACGCCCTTCTCTACGAGGGGCGAACCGTCATCGAAGATTTGGAAATTCTCGACCCGTACCAAGCCCCGCAACTGCAAGGGATGAAAGACACCTTCCGGGATGTCAAAGCCCGCATCACGGGCAATAAAACGGTCATCATTGAAATGCAAGTTCTCAACGTTTTGGGATTCAAAAAACGGGTGCTTTATAACTTATGCAAAGCCTTTTCAATGCAACTGGATTCGGGACAAGGTTACGACCAAGTGAATCCGGTGATAGCGTTAACAATTACCGATTTTGAGATGTTTCCAGACCGTCCCAAAGTCATTTCCCACTATCAATTAAAAGAGCGAGAAGATGCAACGGATTATTCCGAAGATGACGATATCGAACTGGTGTTTGTGGAGTTGCCGAAATTTAATAAACCCCTCGAACAGTTGGAGACGGTTACTGAAAAATGGATTTATTTTATCAAAGAAGCGGGAAGTTTAGAAATCATCCCCGAGAATTTAAACGAACCTGCCACATTGGAACGGGCGTTTCAAATTGCCCAGTTGAGTTTGTTAAGTCGGGAAGAGTTAGATATTTTTGAACGCAAACAGCTTTTCCTACAAGACAGCCGCAATGCCATATTGAAAGCGGAACAGGATGCTTTACAGCAAGGTATGCAGCGAGGAATACAGCAGGGATTGCAAGAAGGATTGCAAGAAGGATTGCAGCAGGGATTGCAGCAGGGATTGCAGCAGGGAGAGAAGCAAAAAGCCGAAGCGATCGCGCGATCGCTCCTCGATATCTTACCCATCGAAACCATCAGCCAGACGACGGGACTCAGCGTGGAAGAAATCCGGCAATTGAGATAATAATTTTGGGAGGAACCCACCGGGACGGCGACCCTCGCCCAGGAAAGGCCAAATCGAGCGATCGCACCGTATTGTGCTTTGCGCTGCTATATAATCATTTTTAGAGTCTTACTCAATCCATATCATGGCTAAAGACCTATTTCATGATGCCGTGAAAAATGCCTTAGAAAAAGGAGGTTGGCTCATTACCGATGACCCCCTAGAAATCAAGACCGGTGGTGCTACCGTAAAAATTGACCTGGGAGCGGAACAAATCCTAGCCGCAGAACGAGATAACGAGAAGATTGCCGTTGAAATCAAAAGCTTTCTTGGATCCTCTAACATTTATGAATTTCACTCAGCCGTAGGGCAGTTTATAACCTATCGAATTGCCTTACAAGTCGAACAGCCAGAACGCACTCTTTATCTAGCCGTTCCCCTAGATATCTACCAACAATTCTTCTCTCTTCCATTTGTACAACTCGTTGTCGATCGGTGTGAAATTGCGTTAATTATTTATGATTCCGTTGAAGAGGTGATTGCAGAATGGAAAAAATAGAGCGCTATCGTTCCTATATCCAAGAACTTTTGACCGAACACGCCAAACCGTTTAAATCGGAGGGTGAAGCCCAAACGGAACTGATTTTCGATCTCCAACGCGACCATTATCAAGTCGTGCATACGGGCTGGAAAAACCGCAGACCTCAGTATGGATGTACTTTACACTTGTCGATTAGGAAAGACAAAATTTGGATACACCATGATGGAACAGAAATGGGTATCGCCAATCAGCTCGTCGAAAAAGGAGTGCCTAAATCAGATATTGTTTTAGCCTTTCGCGAACCTTTAATGCGTCCATACACAGGATTTGCTGTTAATTAATTGGCAAGGTGGGCAATGCCTACCCGACTGAACCGGCTCGATATCTTACCCATCGAAACCATCAGCCAGACGACGGGACTCAGCGTGGAAGAAATCCGGCAATTGAGATAATAATTTTGGGAGGAACCCACCGGGACGGCGACCCTCGCCCAGGAAAGGCCAAATCGAGCGATCGCCACCCGAACCCTCACCCCCGAACCCTTCCACACCGACAGTGCCTCCCAACCGCCCCAAGTCGTCCCCATTCCCGACAATCCGACCCTGATCGCCCCCGCTGACTGGCTTTCACCCCCAAACTGGGGAACTTTACACCACCGTCAACGAACGGAATGGACTCGGGGATGATTGAGTCCCCGACTATCTGGCCCGCCTGCAATTTGGCAAATTTTACGGTTGGCTTTATGCTTATTTAAATTGATGATTGTCAATTCTTCCCGATTCCCGATTCCCGATTCCCAACTCTCTCTAATTGGCTGTGAATGAATATATTTATCAAGTTGGTGGCAGTCTTCCGACTGACCATTTTAGCTACGTCGAACGTCAGGCCGATGGCGAACTTTACGAGGCTCTGACGCGGGGCGAGTTTTGTTATGTTTTCAATGCCCGACAGATGGGAAAATCCTCCTTGATGGTGCGATCGCGGCACCGTCTCGAAGCCGATGGGGTGAGATGCGTCACCCTGGACATGACCCAGGTGGGCGGGGAAATGATCACGCCGGCACAGTGGTACAAAGGGGTGGTTGTCAACCTGTGGTTCGGTCTGAAACTTCGCAAGCAATTTGATTATAAAAAATGGTGGTCTGAGACGGAGGGGCTGTCCCTCATCCAGCGGTTGAACCAGTTTATATTTGAAGGGGTTTTGAGTCAATTTGAAGGGGAAAATATTGTCATATTTGTCGATGAAATTGATAGCTTATTGGGGTTGGATTTTCCCACGGATGATTTCTTTGCTTTCATCCGATTTTGCTACAATCAGCGGGCGACCAATGGGGCTTACAACCGCCTCACGTTTGCCCTGTTCGGCGTGGCGACTCCGGCCGACCTGATCCGCGATCGCACCCGCACCCCCTTCAACATCGGCACCGCCATCAAACTCTCCGGATTCACCGTCGAAGAAGCCGAACCTTTAGCCGTGGGTTTGGAGGCTAAATTCGGCTGCGGAAAAGCCCTGCTTCGAGAGATTATCCGATGGACGGAAGGACAGCCATTTTTGACACAAAAAATTTGCAAATTGATGATGAATTTCGTTCCCCAAACGGAAACCCACGGAAAATTACAAGGATTAGAACCCTTTTGGATCGAATCCATTGTCCACCGCCATATCATCGATCGCTGGGAATCCCAAGACGAACCGGAACACCTCAGAACCATCCGCAATCGCCTCTTTTACTATCCGCAATTCACCGGAAGATTGCTGAGTTTGTATCAACAAATTTTACATTTCAATTCCATCAAAGCAGACGACTCCCGAGAACAGATCGAACTCCTCCTCTCGGGATTGGTCGTCGAACAAGATGGCAAACTGAGCGTTAAAAATCCCATTTACAAAGCCATTTTTAAGGAAACTTGGGTGCAGCAGCAACTCACCCAACTCCGACCCTATTCCCAAACCTTTGAGGCCTGGATTCACTCCGGAAAAACCGACCCGTCCCGACTGTTGCGGGGGCAGGCGTTGAAAGATGCCCAGCAGTGGACCCAGGGCAAAAGTTTGAGCGATGCGGACTATCAATTTTTGGCTGCTTCCGTCGATCGCGATCGCCAAGAAGTCCAACACGCCCTGGAAGCCGAACGGGCAAAAGCGATCGAAGTTAAACTCCTCGCCGAACAACAAAAGCGCCTCCAAGAAAAGAAAAATGCTCGACTACAGCGGCTGTTGTTGGGGGCCGTTAGTGGCGCCTTTATCATCACATTTGCCCTCGGTTTGGCGACCTTTTGGCAGTACCGAAAAGCCAAAATCAGCGAAATTAAAGCCCTCACCCAATCCTCGGAAAGTCTCCTCGCCCTCGACAAACCCCTGGAAGCCCTTTTACAAGCCATCAAAGCGACGCGATCGCTCCAAACCCTGCGATGGTCCGACCCCGAAATCAAGTCGGAAGTGCAATCGGTCCTCTGGCAAACCACCTACAGCATTCAAGAAGTCAACCGATTTTCGGGACACACCAGTTCAGTTATTGACGTTAACTTCAGTCCCGACGGTCGCCTGATCGCCTCTGCCAGCCAAGATCGGACGGTCAAACTCTGGAAGCCAGACGGCGAATTATTCGCGACCCTCGCCGGGTACGAAGATGAATCCTTTCGCTTCAATTTCAGTGCCGACGGTCGCTTTATCGGCACTTCCGGCCGGGATGGAACCATCAAAATCTGGCAAATTCATGCCACAAGTGCGACGCAATTGGCTTCCTGGAGAGCCCACAAACAATCCACCATGACGGTGGCCATCAGCCCGGACAATCGCACCGTAGCATCCGTTAGCATCGACGGAGAGGCAAAATTATGGACGATGGAGGGAAAATTACTCAAAACCCTGGCCACACCGGGGGAAGAACTTCGGGAAGTCATCTACAGTCCGGATGGTAAGCTGTTGGCGATCGGGGGTGGGGAGTTGGAGAACAATAGCTTGATTCAACTGTGGACTGCGGACGGGACGCTATTGAAAACCCTCAAGGAACATGAAGATCAGGTGATGGCGATCGCATTTAGTCCCGACGGCCGGCGGATGGTGTCCGCGAGTCGCGACAACACCCTCAAGATCTGGAATTTGCAAGGGGAAGTCCTACAAACCCTCGTCGGCCACGAGGATGGCGTTTGGGATGTTGCTTTCAGTCCGGACGGGGAATATATCGCCTCTGCTGGTCGCGACCAAACTGTTCGGCTGTGGAAAAAAAGCCGGGTGGACGGAACCTATCACGCCGACCAAGTTTTTTACGGCCACGAAGGAGAGGTGGCGGGGGTGTCCTTCAGTCCGGACGGCCAGACGGTGGTATCGGGTAGCTGGGACCGGACGGTGAGACTCTGGAAGACGCGCCACCCCCTGATGGTCAGCTATCAGGCCCACGCGGATGAGGTCTGGGATGTGGTGTTCAGTCCCATCTCGGACGCGATCGCTTCGTCCTCCGCTGACTTCACGATCAAATGGTGGAACCGGGAAGGAGATCTCCTGCAAACCTTGACGGGACATACCGGGAGGGTCAATAAACTGGCCTTCAGTCCGGACGGAAAATGGTTGGCGTCCACCTCCAATGACGCGAGGGCCAAACTCTGGCGGACGGACTTTGAAATTCCGGGATCGGATGCCGCCGAGAAAACCTTCGCCGGACATCAAGGGGGGGTTTGGGGCGTTGACTTTACCCCCGACGGCCGACAACTGGTCACGGCGAGTTGGGACAATACCGTGATTCTGTGGAACCTTGACGGGCAGATCGAACATTCCTTCGACGAACACGGCGGGGGAGTTTGGGGCGTTGATGTGCGATCGGATGGGGAGATGATCGCTTCTAGCGGCCACGATAATACGATCAAACTCTGGCGTTTGGATGGGACTTTGATCGACAGCCTCACCGGACACCGGGACGGGATCTGGACTTTGGAATTCAGTCCCGACGGCAATTATATCGCCTCCGGAAGCCGCGATCGCACCGTCAACTTGTGGCAACTGAACTCAACCGGAGACAGCTACAATTTGAATCGAACCCTATTCGGCCACCGGGGGAATGTGATTGAAGTTGCCTTCAGTCCGGATGGTCAGATGATCGCTTCCGCCAGCGACGATCGCACGGTGGGAATCTGGAATTTGCAGGGCGATCGCATTCGCCAGTTGGGGGGACATCGCAGTTTGGTGAGAACGGTTGAGTTTAGCCCCGATGGCACAATTCTCGCTTCGGGCGATCGCGATGGAACGATCATTCTGTGGAATATCAACCCCATCCTGAACCTCGACACCCTCGAATATGCCTGTGATTGGGTGCGGGATTACCTGCGGCATAATGCCCGGTTAGAAGAGGGCGATCGTCGGCTTTGCAATTAACAATTGATAATTGATAATTGATAATTATAAAAATTGGCGATCGGGGGGGGTTGACGGGGGCGGGGATTTTTGATAAAATTGAAGTATCTTCTTCATAATGGGAGTGGTTGCGAAAATAAAATTTTTGTCACTATTTCCATTATGAGACAATCTTAGCACGGCGGAAGTTTTAAATCAAACAATTCGGCAAAATTTAAATTTTTTTTTATATTTTGGGGATGCCGAAAAGCGATCGTCTGAGACAATAGAGCAGTGTGAAGTCATTCTGAAACAGATCTGGCCCCCAAACCCCCAATCCTGGGGGCTTTGACTGGCCACCAAACCCCCAATCCTGGGGGCTTTGACTGGCCCCCAAACCCCCAATTCTGGGGGCTTTGACTGGCCCCCAAACCCCCAATTCTGGGGGCTTTGACCCTGTAGTTTTCACTGATCATTTCACATTGCTATATTGCTAGATTTGGGGAACTTGCCGATGGATTTACCGTCTTTTTTGTGGCTGTGGAAGATCGCGGCTTGGTCGATGGGGCTTTCGGTCACGGCCTACCTGTTGCTGGCGGTGACGGGGGGTTGGATGTTCTACTCCCGCAAGACGAAACAACCCCGTCCCTCCGGAGTGCGAACGACCCATTATATTGTCGGCGGCACGATGGTGGCGTTGGTGTTATTATTGCTGGCGATCGGCATTGTGGGCACCCTGGGACAGTACGGAAACCTCGGCCACTCGGTCCACCTCCCGGCGGGGTTGACGGTGGTGGGTTTGGTGCTGCTGTCCGCCTGGAGTGCCACCCAAATCGGGCCGAAAAAACCCTGGGCGCGATCGCTCCACATCAGTACCAATATCGTGTTATTTTTAGGTTTTGCGATCGTCTCCCTCTCCGGCTGGGTCGTGGTGCAGAAATATCTACCTTGACCGAAGCGATCGGCTAAAATAAGTTCATATCCATTCGTTGTAGCGCTT
>JBNGCR010000244.1:3671-6864 GCA_050045915.1 Limnospira sp. | reverse complement strand
TACCGAATCTAGACTACCGCAGAGGGGGACACAATATGGCCGGGTGGGGAAAAACGGTGACAATCCTTAACAATTTTGGGGATGTGGGGTGTGGGGAAAGTGAAAAGTGAAAAGTGAAAAGTGAAAAGTGAAAAATTCCCTATTCCCCAGTCGCGATCGCGGATGAACCCGATTTCACAGATAACACGGGTGACTGATGCTGGCTTGCTTCTTCCCGACTCCCGACTCCCGACTCCCTATTCCCCGTATACGCGGCGCAAGTTTAACTTGAAACCGGGTACTATCGCTTCGCCGGACAACTCGTCGGGATTTTCTAATATTTCCACCGGCGATTCCGGGCGGTAAATTTCGACTTTGCGATGTTTCGGATCGAGCAACCATCCCAATTTCGCGCCGTTGTCCATGTATTCGCGCATTTTTTCTCGCAGCGATTTTAAGGTGTCAGAATCCGATCGCAACTCGACGACAAAATCGGGGCAGATATTGGCGAATGTCCCTTTTTGTTCCGGCGTGAGGGCATCCCAGGATTCCGGACTGATCCAACAGGCATCGGGAGAACGGGTCGCGCCGTTGGGTAAAATAAAGGCGGTTGATGAGTCAAATGCTTTCCCAATATCGCCATTTTCTTCCTGCCAGCGATCGAGTTGTCCGGTAATTTTACAGTTTCGTTCTCCCGTTTCCCAACCGGTTGGTGGATTCACGATCAACTCTCCTTCTGCCGTTCTTTCCAGTTGCAAATCTCGGTTGACTGCGGCAAGGGCCGCGAACTGTTCTTGGGTGACATAAAGTTTAATCGTTTTTGGTAATTCAAGGGAGAGCGTTTCGGTGTCCGGTTTGGGGGGTGTCCGTACCATTTTGACCTCCGGCGCGATCGCGCCGATCCGAATTGATAAGCAGGCAACAGGCAATAGGCAACAGGCAATAGGGAAGAAAAGCGCCTACCGTCTGAGTTTCAGGGTGGTTCGATGTCCTAGCTACCCCGGCGACTGCTATATATTCTAAACCGCCAGGACTCTGAGGAGATCCCAACACTCCGCCAATCTCCCAATTGTGGGCGGTTCGCCGAAAGCTGATAGCCGATCGCTAGAGTCGGGTTGGGTGCGTTCCCCACTACAATTGATGACACCCTGATATCATCCCGATCGCCCCCTTCCCCTCAAAACGGGCGGAACCACTCAGAAACTCGCAGAAAAAACAGTAACATTGATGACGAATTTTGAAGAATTGAGTTGAAAGTCATGGACAATTTGTGGCTGCGACAATCGCACCCGATCGCTTTTTTGGTGACGTTATTGGCGATCGCGATCCTCGCCTTTCCCAGACCCGCCGTCGCCGGGGTGAAACGCTATCTGGACGGAAACGCGGCGGACGTGAAAATTCCGAAAACCGAGATCGTCCACATTCTCGGCGGCGGCGGCCCGGACGTCGATCCGGCCTTCCAATGGGCGATCGACCGGGTGCGAGGGTGCGAAGACTGCGACGATCGCACCGTGGATGTGGTCATCATCCGGGATTCCGGGGAAGACGGCTACAACGAACCGATCCTGGAGATGGCGGGGGTGGATTCGGTGGAAACCTTACTCGTCACCCGTCCGGAAGACGCCAACCATCCGGATGTGGTCGAGAGTGTCCGCAATGCCGAGATGATTTTCTTTGCGGGGGGCGACCAGTGCCGCTACCTCCGTAATTATTTGGATACCGATTTATATGATGCCATCAAGTCTGCCCTCGATCGCGGCGCGGCGATCGGCGGGACCAGTGCGGGGGCGATGATCCAAAGCCGTTTCGTCTTCACCGCCTGCGGCCAGAGTATCGACAGCGAATCAGCCTTGGACGATCCCTTAGCGTCAATGACGGCAGACTCTCGGACGATCCCTATTAATTTGACACTCCCCGCCCGATTTTAGAAACCGGGTTTCTACCCAAATTTTGGAGTTGAACCCGATATCTTGTTAAAGCGCTGCTAGAGGGCAATAGGCAATAGGCAACAGGCAATAGGAAACTGAAATGACCTTTACATCGATGTTTCAAGGTTTCTAGCCCGATTGAAACTGTTGATACACGAGCGCGATACTTGCGATAAGAAACCCGGTTTCTTCTCTGTTCGATTCTAAGCCGAGGGCAAAGGGGCGGAGGGACAAAAATGGCAAGAATCTCAAATTAAATTGGGGCGCCGTGCCTTGCGCCCCTACAATCTAAAATTCCCCGACTCCCTCATACCGATTCCCGACTCCCTCCTAAGCCGGAGTCGCCGCCAGCAGCACCCAGGCGATCGCCAAACCGAGAATTAATATCAGGCGCAATATCGCCCACAGCATGGGTTTGAAGCCGTCTTTGAGAGTCAAAATTTTTGCCTCCAATCTTCTCCCACGCGAATGGTTAAATCCGAGTCCACCTCGCCGGTGGAGGATGCTTTGATGTTACCGAAGCCGAGGGTGGTTTGCAGGAGTTCCGCGCCACCGAGATCGCCCCTCTGGACGATGATTTGGGTCGATCGCACCGAGTAGGGCAGTTTGGGGACGACATAAACTTGGTCGTAGCCCTTTTCGTAGAGGAAATCCGCCACCCGATCGCCCGCCGCCGGGTCGCCGGAGGCATTTTGGATGGCAATGCGGCTGTTTTTGGACAATTCCAGATAGGGCGATCGCTGGTAAGATCCAGCCAATACAAACCCCGTGGAATCCACCCGAAAATATTGGGCCATGACCCGATCGCGGGCGCGATCGTCGATCGCCCAATAACTCGTATATCCGCCCCGTTCTTCCCCCGGCAGCATCACCATCCGCACCCGGTCCGAATCCAGGTTCAGGGCAAATTTGGCCAGGGTCAGCAGTTCCTCAAAATCCAAATCCGTGTCCACATACTTCAACATCACCCGCACGATCTGGGGCAGTCGGGGCAGCACCTCCGGACTCCGCAACCGTTCCCGAATCGCCTCCATTAAAGCCTGTTGGCGTTGGATGCGGCCGATATCCCCGTAGGCGTCGCCACGAAATCGAGCGAAGTGATCCGCCTGTTCGCCGTCGATAGTCTGCCATCCGGGGGACAAATCGATCCGCAACTGCTGGCTGTTGTCGGTGTAAGACATGGGGTAGGGGACAAACACTTCCACCCCCCCCAACAAATTCACCAATTCTCGAAACGCCCCGCTGCCGACGCGGACATAGCGGTTAATTTCCACTCGGTTGAGGGT
>JBNGCR010000244.1:0-3571 GCA_050045915.1 Limnospira sp. | reverse complement strand
TGCACCGGACGGGACAATTCAAACCGAAAGCGATCGCGCCACAGCGCATTGAGAACCATTGATCCGTCCTCATCGAACCCCCGTTCGGCGGGAGAAAGTAGGGCGGTGACAGCCCCCAAGGTGGCGGAAGTGCTCGCGATCAGCAGGACAATAAAACTCCAGAACAGGACTCGCAGGATTTTGGGTTGTCTTTGGGAACTTGTGGGATAACGCATGGAGAATTGACGAAATAGGACGGATCGATTCTCAAAATTGATTTTCAGATGGTGCCGCCGGCGATTTTCTCAGACCCGGGTGACGCGATTGGGTGAAGCCCACCGGCAAAGCCGATCGCATCCAAAAATTGGGTCGGAACGCTGACAACGGCTCATTCAGACTCTAAGATTGAGTTATCTAAACCTAAAAAATTGTAAGTCGCATGATACCTGTTATTCTCGCTGGCGGTAAAGGCGAGCGCTTTTGGCCCCTGAGTCGCAAAACCCGACCGAAACAATTTCTGAGTTTAGATGGTAGCGGTCAGAGTTTGTTGCAGAGCACTGCTGAACGCCTGTTGCCTTTGGGCAGAAATTGGGAGGGACTTTGGGTGATTACCTCGGCCTTGCTCGAACGGGGCGTCCGGGAGCAACTGCCTCACTTGCCCCCGGAAAATATTTTGGCTGAACCGGAAGGACGGGATACCGCCCCGGCGGTGGCCTGGACTGCGGTGGAAGTGGCGCGGCGTTACGGCGAAGATGCGGTGATCGGGTTTTTTCCCGCCGACCACTGGATCGGGCAACCGGAGCGGTTTCAGCAGGCTTTGATCTCCGCCGAAAAGCTGGCGACGAGTCGGGATGCGATCGTCACGTTGGGTTTGCACCCCGACTATCCGGCGACGGGTTACGGTTACATCGAACAGGGCGAGGAAATTGGGACGTTCGGCGAGTTCATCGCCTATCGAGTGGCGCGGTTTACGGAAAAGCCTGACCCGGAAACAGCCGAGAAGTTTTTGGCCACGGGCCGCTTCCACTGGAATGCTGGGATTTTCGTGTTTCGGGCCGGGGTGGTCCTCGAAGAGTTGCGATCGCACGTCCCGGATTTGGTGAAAGCGTTGGAGGCTAAGGGCGCCGAGGCTTATTCTCAGTTGGAACGGATTAGCATTGATTATGCCCTGATGGAAAAGACACAAAAAGCCTGCGTTTTACCCGTCTCGTTCGGTTGGGATGACCTCGGAGATTGGAATTCTTTGGAGCGTCTATTTGACCGCAACGGTTCCAATGTGGAGTTGGTCAAACACATCGGATTGGATACGAAAGGATCGATTTTGTACGGCCGCAACACCAACGAAGTGATCGTCACCATCGGGGTGGAAGATTTGGTCGTGGTTCGAGATGGCAACGTCACCTTAATTGCCCACAAAGATCGGACGCAAGACATTAAAAAAATGTTGCAGCAGTTGGCCGACGATCCGGATTTGGAAGAATTGTTGTAGGTTGATTTCGCAACCCCAGCCTCGCCCGGGTGCATCTGACAACTTCGGGCTCGATGCCCGAATTTAAAATTTTTTGAAAAAAAAATTAAGAAATATTAAAAATTTCGCTTTTTTTTGGGGGATTGTTGCTTTTTTATTGACTTCCTGGTATTATTTTAGACAATGGGAGTGGTGGTCAAATTTTTATTTTTGGCACCACTCCCATTATGGAGCTTTATGTCAATAGTTTACCGCAAATCGTCGCCCCCCGTCAACCCCTTTCGCCGCCAAAATTTCGAGTTTTTTTTCAGTCTCCCGAGACACTGCGAATGGTGTCGCGCAGTCGATCGCCGAGTTCCCCGTATTCGTCGGCGTTCAAAACGGGAGAAGACCGGGCGATAGAGACGGCGGTTTCCAACTCGATCCAAGAGCGACATCCCCCGTAGGTGTCCCGATAGGGAATTTCGAGGGGGTCGGGCAGTTGGTAGGTTCTCAACAATAAAATATGCAGCGGTTTGTGGGGTTTCCAGTTGAGGCGATCGCCCAAAAATGTCCGGTTCCAAATGATGAAATTTGACAGGGCGTCCGCCGCCGTTTCCGCCCGGGACGTTTCCAAACTGAAAAGATCGGTAATTTCCGCCCAACTGCCGACTCGGACGCGATCGGGATGCCACCCCGACGGCACGGGTTCCACAGAGTCCCGGTATTCGGGTTTCAGCCAGTCGGGCTTCTGATGCTCGAAAGTGGGATACAATAACACCGGGTTGAAATCGACACCGAAGCGCCCCCCCCGTTCCCGGATGCCCCCTTTGCGGATCAGTACGGCGGTTTTGCCCGCTTCCAGGGCGTTGACTGCCACGTTCCATTCTTTGAGGGCAGCGGATAAAAATCTCTCTGGAGACATATCTTGAGGTTTGAATTGTACGGCGCAATCGCTTTTTTCTTAAGATAGTGAAGAATTGAATATCTGACAATTTTTAAGGAGTTCAAATTATGGAAACGCGATCGCTCGGCACGTCGGACATTCAAATCACGCCGATCATTTTAGGGACCTGGCAGGCTGACACGGGGGGATGGCGGGGGGTCGATGAGTCGGAACTCGTCAGGGCGATCCGCGATGCCGTCGAGGCGGGTATCACCACCATCGACACGGCGGAAGTTTACGCCTCGGGCCGTTCGGAACAACTGATCGCCGAGGCGGTGTCGGATCTCCGCGATCGCGTGGTGTACGCCGATAAAGTCTTCGCGAGTCATTTGAAGTACGACGAGGTTTTGGCAGCCTGCGATCGCTCCCTGAAACGTCTCAAGACCGATTATATCGACCTCTACCAAATTCACTGGCCTGCGGGAGCGTTCAACAGCGAAGTCGTCCCCATCGGCGAGACGATGGACGCCCTCAATACTTTGAAAGAAAAAGGGAAAATCCGCGCGATCGGAGTGTCGAATTTTTCGCGATCGCAGATGGAAGAAGCCGCCCGCTACGGCCGCATCGACAGCCTCCAACCGCCCTATTCTCTGTTTTGGCGGGACGTGGAACGGGAGGCGATGCCCTACTGCGTGGAAAACAACATTTCGATTTTGGCCTATTCTTCCCTGGCCCAGGGACTCCTGACCGGAAAGTTCGGACCCGACCACCAGTTCGGGGAAGGGGACCACCGCAACAAAAATAAACTCTTCCAAAACCGTGACCATTACCGCCGCGTCCAAGAGGCCCTCGATCGCCTGCGCCCGATCGCGGCCGAAAAAGGCTGTACTTTGGCGCAGTTGTCCCTCGCATGGCTGATCGCCGAGCCCCAAACCCATGCGATCGCCGGGGCGCGAAATAGCAGCCAGGTGGAGCAAAATGTCAAGGCGGCGCAGGTGCATCTGTCCCCGGAAGATCGGTCGAAAATCAGCCAGATCGGACGGATCGTCACCGACCATCTCGAAGATGATTATCCCGTCATGTGGAATTTTACCGCTGACTGAACCTGTAGAAAGTAGAGCGATTGAGGCGGAGCCGATCCGCTTCCAATTACCTATTCCCGACTCCCGACTCCCTTTTTTTGGTGTCGCGACAACGCGACGTATCATATCAAGTCCGTTTGAATACTTACACAATCGTTCGAGAAAAGGCAATAGGCA
>JBNGCR010000243.1:0-6878 GCA_050045915.1 Limnospira sp. | reverse complement strand
CCCACACCCCACACCCCACACCCCACACCCCACACCCCATTCCCAATATCATTAAGCTAAATTGAAAACTGTAACAATTTTTACAAAATTTTGTTTTTATTAACTTTTTTGAGTTAGGCTACAGATAAGAGGAAATCAGGCTGGGGATCAAGGAATTGGGCATAACATACGAGGTTACTGCCCGACATCTATCTCCAGCCTGGATCATTCAAAAGAGGTTTAACCAATTATGGTTGTATCATCCCTGCAGACCACCGAGGCACCGACTCCGGCCTATATTTGTCCGTTCGATCGCACCTGCAGCTATCTGAACCAGGCCGCGGCCGAACTCGAAATGGACGACAACATCCGGGTGATACTGGAACACCCCCGCAAAGTCGTGACCGTCGCCATTCCCGTCCGCCTCGACAGCGGGAAAGTCCAAATTTTCGCCGGACACCGGGTGCAGCACTGCGACGTCCTCGGCCCCTACAAGGGCGGGACCCGCTACCACCGGGCCGTCACCCTCGCGGAACTCTCGGCCCTGGCTATGTTGATGACCTGGAAGTGTGCCCTGCTGGGCATTCCCTACGGCGGCGCCAAAGGGGGGATCGCGATCGACCCGGCCCAATACAGCGACGGCGAAATCGAACGCCTCACCCGCCGCTACGCCAGCGAACTGATCAAAGACATCGGACCAGCGATCGACATTCCGGCGCCCGACATCGGCACCTCCTCCCGGGAAATGGCCTGGATGATGGACACCTACTCCATGAACATGGGCCACGCCGTCCTCGGTGTCGTCACCGGCAAACCCCTCTCCATCGGCGGTTCTAAGGGCCGCGACATGGCGACCGGACGGGGGGTCATGATTGCCGTCCGGGAGGCCTTGATGGAGCTGGGACAGACCCTAGAAGGCGTAAAAATTGCCATCCAAGGATTCGGCAAAGTCGGCGGCGCCGCCGCCCAACTCCTCCACCAAGCCGGCGCCAAAATTATCGCCGTCTCCGATGCGTCGGGAGGGGTATTCGCCTCCGAGGGGTTAGATATTCCGGCTTTATCAACCCATGTAGCGGCGAATAAAACGGTGGTCGGATTTCCCGGCGGCGAACCGGTCACCAACGCCGAATTGTTAACGCTTCCCTGTGATGTCTTGATTCCGGCGGCATTGGAAGATCAAATTACCGAAGAAAATGCCGATCGCATCCAGGCAAAATTGGTCGCCGAAGCTGCCAACGCTCCCATCACCTTGGTCGCCGACCAAATGCTAGAATCTCGGGGGATTAAGGTATTGCCCGACATCCTCGCCAACGCCGGCGGCGTGGTCGTCAGCTATCTGGAATGGGTGCAAGGTCAGTCCTTCCTATTCTGGGACGAAAAACGGGTGAACCGGGAGATGGAAAAACTGATGGTTCAAGCCTACCACCGCGTCAGTCAACGTTCCCAAGAACAGGGCGGCGACCTGCGGCTGGCAGCTTACACTTTGGGAGTCGGTCGGGTCGCCCAAGCGATCCGCGATCGCGGCTTGTATCCTTAAATCGGGTGTAGGGTGTAGGGTGTAGGGTGTAGGGTGTAGGGGCAACTTTCCCATTCCCTATTCCCCATTCCCTATTCCCCATTCCCTATCCCCTACTCCCTTCCAGATCGAATTGTGATTTAATAATCGCTTAGATCTGTTTTATTCAAATTCCAAACTCAGTTATGACCCCAACTCGACCCCTCGAAACCCTCGGCTGTCTGGGCAAAGTGACGATAGAAGGCGACATGGTGCGTTTGAAAGGCTGGGCCGCGTCTTGGGGGGCGGGTTCCGTCACCCATTTTCGCGTCACCATCGGCGGCGTGGAAGTTCCCGAATTGCGGATTGAGAAAAACCTGCCCAGCGACGACGTGCGACAGTTATTCCCCAGTTTGGATGATGCCGGAAACGCCCGTTTTCTGATTTACATTCCCCTCAGTTGGGTTAAGGAAAATAACCTTTTGGATTCCCTCGTCAAACTGACCCCGGTTTTTGCAGGTGGCGAGGGAGACGTATTATTTGGATTTTTGGAACCGTCCCTCCCCGTCCCCGAAAAAAGCGATCGCGTCGGCGTGGGGGGCAGTTTCAAATTTGTGGCGGGGGACTTTTTGGGGCACTTCGTTAACAAAGCCGATTTACAACCCGGGGAAGCCGTTTTGGATGCGGGGTGCGGCGTCGGACGCATCGCCTACGGGTTGGCTTACTACCTCGATGATAGCGCCCGCTACGAGGGGTTTGATATCGTCCCCCACTGGATCGATTGGTGTCAGGAAGTCATCCGCGATCGCCGTCCCAATTTTAACTTTTGCTGCGCCGATCTGTACAGCGATCGCTACAATCCCGGCGGCAAAATGAAGGCGGAAAATTTTATCTTTCCCTACGATGAAGACCCATTCGATTTCGTCCTGTTGACCTCCGTTTTTACCCACTTATACGCCCCCGCAACCCGAAACTACCTGCGGCAGGTGGCGCGAGTTTTGAAACCAGGTGGGCGGTGCTTGTGTACATTTTTCCTATTAAATGAAGAGACAAAAAACCTGATCGAAGCCGGTCGCAGTTCCCGCAATTTTGCCCATCAGATTGATGAAAGCTTTGTCGATAATTTGGATAACCCGGAAGATGCGATCGCGCACCCGGAGGCGTCGGTGATGGATTGGATAGCCGCGGCGGGTTTGGCGGTGAAGCGGAAGGATTACGGGATGTGGTGCCGCCGCAACCGTTCCGCGAGTTATCAGGATATGCTGGTTTTGACTCGTTTGTAGTAAAATCAATCAAACTATGTAGGGTGCGTTCCCCATTTTCACTGACCGATTTGAGTGATGATGAATGGGATGGGAACGCACCGAACGATTGACTCCCAACTGTATGAATGTCTCAATCCGACTCCTCCAAAAACACGAAATATCGACAGCCGATCGCATCTTTAGACTCGCTTTCGGAACCTTTGTCGGTTCCTCCAACCCGGCGGAATTTTTTGGCGATCGCAATTACATCGAAACCCGGTTTAACATCGATCCGGGGGCGGCATTTGTCGCCGAAGTTGACGGACAAATTGTCGGTTCAAATATCGCGGCGAATTGGGGGAGTGTCGGCACTTTCGGACCCCTCACCGTCCACCCCGACTACTGGGATCGAAAGATTGCCCAAAGTTTGGTTGAAGCGGCGATCGCGAAATTTTCGGAATGGGGAATCCGACAGGCGGGTTTGTTCACCTTTCCCAATAGTCCGAAACATCAATTATTATATCACAAATTCGGATTTTATCCCCGATTTTTAACGTTCGTGATGGGAAAATTTATTGAAACTGATAATCCCCAAGATGTTGAGTTGGTGCGATATTCTACATTGGATGAAAACGGGCGATCGCGATCCCTCAAAGACTGTTACAACCTCACCGATTCGATTTATCCGGAATTGGATGCATCGCGGGAAATCCGATCCGTTTACAAACAAAACTTGGGGGATACTATTTTATTTTACGATAACATCGGTTTGGCGGCATTTGCGGCGTGCCATTGCGGGGCGGGTAGCGAAGCGGGGGCGGATAGATGTTATATTAAATTTGCGGCGGTGCGTCCCGGAACACACGCGGCGGACAATTTTGAACGATTACTCACCCGCTGCGAAGCCTACGCCAAAACTCAAAATCTCTCCCGTCTCGTCGCCGGGGTGAATACGAGTCACGCCGAAGCCTACACCCGGATGATTTCTCGGGGTTTCCGCACGGAAACGACGGGTGTCGCCATGCACAAACCCAACGAACCGGCATATCATATATCCGATATTTTTGTATTGGATGATTGGCGATAATTCGGGAGAGTTGGAATCACCCCACCCAACCCTCCCATTCCGAAAAGTAGGGCCCCCTGGCTTGCGCCCTGGGGAATTAATTCCCGGGCGGTTCGGACTGCTATAAAATATTGGAGATGGCGTTATCGACGGTGGGGTTAGCGAATTGAGTGGCGAATTATTGCAGGTGTTGCCCGCTGATGCCCGGATTGTTATCGAAATTGGCGATAATCCTGGCGAGACTCTCAAAACGGATTACGGGCGGATGAATCCCCAGTGTCGGTATTTGCAAATTCCGCCCGATTCGGACTTGACAACGGACGCGATCGCTGCTGAAATAGGTAACGTAGATGTTTTGGTGTACAACTGTACCCCATTCGATCGCGTCCGGTTCGCCCAACTGCTACCGCATCTGACTCAGTGGTTGAAACCGGGGGGGCAAGCGATCGCACTTTTGCCCAATTCCCAATACTGGCGTTTACAACCGGGAGAGGCGAAACCCGGTTTGACGCTGCCGGAAATCCGATCGCATTTCAATCAAGCTGGGTTCTACATTTACGAAGTGCGGACGAGGGGCGATCGCGATCCGGAATTTCAGTATTTTCTAGAACGGATTCGACCCCAGCTTTTATCCTCCGGCATCGATATCAAACCATACTCCGCCCAGATTCTATCACCACAATATCTGATCCGGGCGATAAAGTCAACCGAGCCGCCCCGCCGCCTGTTAATTCAAACCGCAATCATGGCACCGACGGGGTGCGATCGCATCCGGGTTTTGAACCCCGATCGCTTCAGCGTCACCATCCCCGGAACCCGGGTTTTTTCCACCGTCAAATCTGCCCGCATCATAACAACTTTACCACAGGAAGAAAAAGTTTTCATCTGGCAGCGCACCATCATGTCCTACCGGGAACATCTCCCCATCCTCAGACACCTGCTGCAAGAAGGTTATTTAATCGTCGCCGAAATTGACGACAACCCCCTCCGCCGCCGCGAATATGCCGACAACCGCTATCTCAGCTACCGGGGATGTCACGCCGTGCAAACCTCCACAAAACCGCTGGGTGTCTTCCTGCGACAATTCAACCCCAACGTCGCCGTCTTCGGCAACCACCTCGCCGAACTTCCGCCGCCCCGGAATGATCCGGAAACCCCGGAAGTGACATTATTTTTCGGGGCGTTAAATCGCGAAAAGGACTGGCAACCGATCATCCAATCCATCAATAAAATATTGCGGAAATATCGAACAAATATCCGCGCCAAAGTCATCCACGATCGCCGCTTCTTTGAAGCCTTAGAAATGACGCAAAAAACCTTCGAGCCCTTCTGTCCCTACGATCGCTATCTGGAAATCCTGCGAACCTGCGATATCGCCCTACTCCCCCTGACTCCCGATCCCGTCAATTTGATGAAATCCGATCTAAAATTTATCGAATCTGCGGGTAACGGCGTGGCAGTCCTAGCCAGTCCGACAGTTTACCACCATTCTATTATACCAGAAAAAACCGGATTAATCTACCGAACCATCCAACAATTTGAAACCCACCTCGATCGCCTCATTTCCGATCAAGAATTTCGCCAAACTATCGCCGCCAACGCCTACAACTGGGTGCGAGATAATCGCCTGCTGTGCCAACACTATCAACAGCGGCGGGACTGGTATTTACAATTGCGCGATCGGCTTCCGGAGTTGAATCGAGAACTGCAACAACGAGTCCCCGAACTCTTCAGAAATTGATCTCATTTAAAACTCCCCCCTTGCCAAGGAAAGGTTGGGGGGGTGTGCAATTGTCGGTTTGAATATCCGAACCGCTTGGGAATCAATTCCCAAGCTAATAGCCAAAATCCTCTGAAGAGGATTGGGGAGATTAAAGGAGGGAAAAACCGAATCTGAAATAAGGACAAATAACCTCTCCGTGTCCTCTGTGCCTCTGTGGTGAAAAATTTCCCCCACCCCACACCCTCCCAAAGGCCAATCCCAAATCCCTCCGGGGGGCAATTCGCAGCGATCGCGGATTATGATATAAAAATGAAACAATTATGAAATCAGTCCATCTCGATGACACAGACTTTCCACCCGAGAAGCCTCATCCTCGCCGCCAGCCTGACGCTGGGGGTTTGGCTGTCCGGGTGTAGCGGAACCGACATCAACCCCCCCCCAACCGGGGCGGACGGAGCCGAAAACGCCCAAATATCAGGCGATCGCCCCACCAACGAAGATGGCAAACCGAAAGTTCTGACCACCTTCACGGTACTGGCGGACATGGCCCGAAACGTGGCGGGGGACCAACTGATCGTGGAATCCATCACCCGCATCGGCGCCGAAATCCACGGCTACGAACCCACCCCCAGCGATATCGTCAAGGCCCAGGACGCCGACCTGATCCTGTACAACGGCATGAACCTGGAACGGTGGTTCGAGCAATTTTTGGGCAACGTCGAAAACGTGCCCTCTGCAGTGCTCACGGACGGCATCGAACCCGTCCCCATCGCGGAGGGGCCCTACGCCGACAAACCCAACCCCCACGCCTGGATGTCCCCCCAAAACGCCCTCGTCTACGTCGAAAACATCCGCGAAGCCTTCGTGGAGCTCGACCCGGACAACGCCGCCACCTACAACGCCAACGCGGCAGCCTACAGCGAAAAACTGCGGGCGATCGACGAACAGTTGCGGCGAGATCTCGCCCAAATTCCCGAAAATCAGCGGTATTTGGTCAGTTGCGAGGGGGCGTTTTCCTATTTGGCCCGGGATTACGGCATGAAGGAAATTTATATGTGGCCCATCAACGCTGATCGCCAGTCCACCCCCAAACAGGTGCAAACCGTCATCGAGAAGGTGAAAGCCAGCGACGTGCCCACCATTTTTTGCGAAACCACCGTCAGCGACGAGGCCCAAAAGGAGGTCGCCAAAACCACCGGCGCCCGATTTGGCGGCAACCTCTACGTCGATTCTTTGTCCCCAGAGGACGGCCCGGTGCCGACCTATTTGGACTTGCTCGAATACGATGTCCGCACTATTTCTAATGGTTTGTTGGCGGGACGATCCCCCTAAATCCCCCTTAAGAAGGGGGACTTTGAACCGGGGGACGAT
>JBNGCR010000242.1:0-6946 GCA_050045915.1 Limnospira sp. | reverse complement strand
CTTGCCTATTGCCTTTTCTCGAACGATTGTGTAAGTATTCAAACGGACTTGATATAACCGGATTTTATATTAAGTGAGAATATTAAATTCCCTCAATGCCGGGATAAAATTCGCATTTTCGTGGCTGGAACGGCTGAGTTTGATCAAGGCGAAGCGTTGCAGCGGGGTCAGGTGTTTCCACTGTTCGGGGGAGATTTCCGTCTCGGTTTCCGCCGCTTTTTGCAGCACCGCTTCCGGGATGCGATCGCCATTTTGCCAGGGCGGATTGTCCTCGACAGGCAGATCTTTGAGGGGGATGTCGGTATACCGCGCAGCCAACTCTTGCAGCAAATTGCGATAGGTTTCAATTTCTTCCCCCGTCTCCGTCGGTTCCTCCACCAACCGCCGGCGAACCTCGAGATCGAACTGATTCCAGTGGGCCAATTTCAGCTTCACGCCGCAGGTGTCCAACTTGTAGCGAACCGCCATCGGAATGCACCGCAAGGAGGACACGAAATCATCTTCAAACTTAAATAACTGACTCATCTTTAAATTTTAGATTGTCGAGGCACAAGGCTTGCGCCCTAATTTGAGATTCCTTGCTTCGGGAGGAGTGAGAAGTTAGAAATTTATTTCTATCTACTCCCCACTTCCTATTCTATCACACCCGGGGCAACGTAAAATAAAAACTGCTCCCTTCGCCCGTCCGACTTTCGACCCAAATTTTGCCCTCGTGTTGGTGGACGATATTTTGACAGATGGACAGGCCCAAACCCGTCCCACCTTTTTTGCGCCGGTCGGACATATCCACCTGTTGGAACCGCTCAAAAATCAGTTTTTGTTTATCTTCCGGAATCCCGCATCCCCAATCCCGGACGACAAAGAGAACGTCTTTTTCCCGAAGTTGGGCGATCACTTTCACCTCAGAATCGGGTTCAGAAAACTTGATGGCATTGCCGATCAAATTGGTCAGCGTTTGCACGATCGCATCGTGAGCCGCCCACACTTTTGCCTCGATTTCGTGGCTGACAACCGTCACCTTTTCTTGGGTCGCGAGGGGTTCCATCACCGCCACAGATTGGGCGATTAAATCGGCGACATTGCAGCTTTCTTTGACCAGTACAATCTGGCCCGATTCGAGCCGTTGCAAGTCCAAAATATCGTTGACCAAGCGCACCAGGCGGACAGTTTCCTGGGTGGCAATTTCCAACATCTTTTTTTTTTGTTCGAGTTGATTGTCATACAGTCCGGAAGAGAGCAACAGCAGCGACCCTTGGATGGACGTGAGGGGGGTGCGGAGTTCGTGGCTGACGGTGGAAATGAAGTCATCTTTCATCTGCTCGATCGCCTTCCGTGAGCTGATATCCACAATTTGGGCGATTGTATAGAGAACTTGACCGGGAGTTTCCATAATCGTCGCGTTGAACAGTCCCCAAATTGATCGGCCATTTTTAGTCAGAAAACGCTGCTCGATTTGATAGGAAGACAATTCCCCGAAACACAATTTTTTCAAAACTTCCGAAGTCAGACGGCAGTCCGTCGGGTCGATAAGATCCTCGATCTCCATCGCCAGCAATTCCGACTCAGAATAACCCAACATCTGGCAGAGGGTATCATTCACTTCCAGCAAACCGCACAGGGGAGAAATGATCAGCAGTCCCGAAGCGATGGTATCGAAGACCGTCCGAAATTTTTGTTCGCTGTAGCGGAGGGCGGATTCCGCCTGTTTGCGGTCGTCGATATCCTGGTGCGTCCCCACCATCCGCAGCGGCTTTCCCGTCCCGTTCCACACCGCCTGTCCCCGGGCGAAAATCCACTTGTAACCCCCACTTTTGCAGCGGAGGCGATATTCGATCGCATACTCAGAAATCCGGCGGTTGAGATAGGCCTGCAACTGCCTCCAAACCTGATCGCGATCGACCGGATGCAACAACCCTTTCCAAGTGTCAACATGGGGGCAAAGCTCGTCCTTGTTATAACCCAACATCGTGCAATATTGAGCCGACATCAACAGGGTTCCCGTTTGAATATTCCAGTCGAAAATACCGTCCCCCGTCCCCCGCATCATCAACTGCCACCGCTCTTCATGTTCGCGGAGGTGGTCGTTTTGGGCTTCGAGTTGCCGCTGCAATTGGGCGTGGGTGAGGTGCAGTTTCACCCGGGCGAGAACCTCTTGAGGTTGGTAAGGTTTGGTGAGATAGTCCACCCCCCCCGATTTGAAAGCCCTGACCTTGCATTCGGATTCATCCAAAGCACTGACAAAAATGATCGGCAGGGAGGGGTTCGGATACAGGGATTGGAGTTGGCATCCCAACGTATAACCATCCATATCCGGGAGTTTGATGTCGAGCATCACCAGGCCGGGTTTGCGAGTTTGAACGGATGCGATCGCCAATTTCCCCGTCTGGGCGACCCGCACCCGATATCCGGCATTCGAGAGCAGATTGACCAACAAATGCAAGTCCGAGAAATTATCCTCGACGACTAAAATTTCTGAATCTCGATAGGCCATCGGTCGGGACGACTTGTCGGAAGGTGCGGGAGAAAAAAGCAATCTACGAGCTCGTGTAAGTAATCGGACAAAATGGACGTTATCGGAGGCGAAAAGGAGGAGTTCAACGAGAACACCGAAACAAGCGTCCGATCCGCCCATCATTCCCGTCAGTCAATGTATGGAGATCGATCACTTCCGATCCAGGCATCCGCCTATCCATATGATACGCCATCATACCCGCCTGGGAAGTTCCGTTCAGCTCAATTCTAACGCCGCTTCCAGGCGCTCTGCCAAAGCCACGATCACCGAACGGCGGGCGATCGCTTCCACCCATTCGGACGGAATCGCCTCGAATCCATAATAGATCCCCGCCAGTCCCCCCGTCACCGCCCCGGTGGTGTCCGTATCGCCCCCCAAATTAACCGCTTTCAACACCGCTTCGGCGTAGGAATCCGTCGTCAGCAGGCACCACAGCGACGCCTCCAACGTATGGAGGACGTAACCACTCGAAGCGATCGCCTTTTCCGGCAGCGTCTCGATCTGCCCCCCGAACACCCGCTCGAAGGTCGTCAACTCGGCCTCAAAGGGCGGTTTGCTGTAAATCGGTTTGACCGCTTCCACGCCCTGAATATAGGCTGTTTTCGCGTCGAGTCCCTGCAACAAACCGATGGCGATGCTGATATAAATGCCGCAGGCCATCTGCGATCGCGGGTGGCCGTGGGTGAGGCGGGAACAGTCGTGAACCCGCCCGATCAGTTCCGGAAATGGCAGCGATCGGTAATAGTACACCAAGGGCAAAATCCGCATCAGGGAACCGTTGCCGTTGCTGTTATCGTCGGTCCCCCCCGCCTCCACCGGCGGCACCCCCCGTTTCAAACGGTGGATAGCCATCCGAGTCGTGCCGCCGATATCGAAAACTTCGCCGTAGGGCGCCCAAGCCGCCTCGTACCGCCACTCACAAAAGGAACGGGCGATCGCATTCAAATCGTACCCGTCGCAGAGGCTATGGGCCAGACAGAAGGTGAGGGAACTGTCGTCGGACCAGGTACCCGGCGGTTGGTTGTAGGTGCCGTAGCCGCTCATCCCCTTGACGGGGTGGAGGCGGCACTGGCCTCGGGAGTGGAATTCGACGGGAACGCCGAGGGCATCGCCCACGCAGACTCCCATCAAACCGGATAAGACTGGAGAAGATTTCATCGTATCAGTGAAGAGATTTACCGAATATTAGAATTTTACCAAAAAATCGGGTCAAAAGCCTCACCTTTTGAGGGTGAGGAGTGAGGAATGGGGAACGAGTTTCTCTTTTCTCTGTTCCCACTCCTTCCCCATTGGGGAATCTCAAATCTCAAATGAGGGCACCGTGCCTTGCGCCCCCACACCCCACACCCTACACCCCACACCCTTCAATACCGTTGACTCACCTGTTTTCTCAAGGTTTCCAACGCTTCGGACGTCTGGAATCCCGGTAACTCGGCATCGTCGAGACGGCGACAGTGCTGGGGGAGATGGGCGACGGAAGCCGCCGTGCGATCGGCGATTTCGGCCAGCGTCTCGGGATCTTTCACCCGCCGTCCCCCTTCCATGACCAACTGCAACAGGGGGGCCGACTCACCCCCGTTCGGGTCCCCTTCCTCCATTAACTGCAGGCGATCGCATTTCATCTTCCCATCCTCCCAAATGCGATAAACTTGTTTTCGCCCTGGATAGGTGACTTTGCTGCTCGACTTTTTCATCACCGGAATGCCGTCAATTTCCACCAGTTTGTAAACCCCGTTGAACGGGGTACCGCTCACCAGTTTGGTACCGACACCGTAGCCGTCGATGGGGGCATTTGCAGCCTTCAAACGGGCGATTTCAGTTTCGTCGATGTCCCCGCTGGCCAGAATCGCCACCTCCGGGGGGAGGAGCGATCGCACCTGTTTGGAGAGTTCCGCCAGATCCCCCGAATCCAGTCGCACCCCTTTGATTTCCATCTGCCCCGCCTTGACTTTCTCCGCCAACCGCCGGGCCGCCGCCACCGTGTCGTAGGTGTCGATCAACAAAGGCGCCCCGGGGAAGTAGCGCCCGAAGGCCTCGAAGGCCGCGTCCTCGTCTTCGTCGATCGCCGCGATCGCCATGATCAGGGCGTGGGCCATCGTCCCGGACGGTTCCCGACCCAATTTCAACGCCCCCAATACGTTGGAGGTGGCGTCGAACCCCGCCGCCAATGCCGCCCGCGCCGCCCACAGCGCCGCCTGGGGACTGAAAGCCCGCCGGGTACCGAATTCCAGCAACTTCACCTCCGGCCCAGCCATGTCCCGCATCCGCGCCGCCCGGGTGGCGATTAGGGTTTGATAGTTGATGGTGTTGAGGAGGTAGGTTTCCACGATCTGTGCCTGCCACAGGGGCGCCTCCACCCGCAGCAGCGGTTCGTTGGGGAAGACCGCCGTCCCCTCCGGCATCGCCCACACGTCCCCCTCAAAGCGGGCTTCAGCCAGCACTGACCAAAACCGCTCGGGAGCCTGTTTGAAAATTCCCAAATTTTTCAGCGCTTCGATTTGGGACGGTCCGAAGCGGAGATGTTCCAAATATTCTAACGCCTGGGTCAGCCCCATCGCGATCGCGTAACCGAAGTTTCCCGGCAATTTCCGGGCGAACAGCTCGAAACAAGCCGGTTTGCGATCAACCTCTTCCCCCACATAACAAGCCACCATCGTCAGTTGGTAGAGATCGGTCAGCAAGCTGTCGTCGGCGGGGTTCGGGGACAGTTCCCGATCTTCCGGAAACGGTCGGGCCTCCTGCAGCCGCTGGGTTTCGTTGGCAGTTGTCATGGGACGAATCCCCCTCTTGCTCGCGTTTTTTTTAATTATAGTGAAATTTACCATATCTGTCTAGGGGGTCGCCGTTTTATGATTATAAAAAATGATTAAGTTTTGATTATTTTTCAGATCCAAGCCTTAAAATATGTCCGACGGCCCTTGACATGAATTGGAAAGAATAAATTGACATGGCTACCTACGAAGATCGGGAAGCATTCATCCCCTACCGCCGCCGCGATCTGATCGAACTGTGCGTCCGAGACGGCCGACTCCCCCGGGAAGAAATTCCCAAATTCCGCGAATTTTGTTCGATCCTGACGGCTCACTACCATTTCAAATTTCATCAGACTTTGGAAACTCTGAAGGAAAATTACGCCCCCTTCAACCCCGACTCAGACACTCAATTTATCGGCGACCTCACCCCGGACGACCGCCGACAGATGGGCGATCGCCTCACGGCTACCTTCGGCGAACTCCTGGAAGCCGCCAATTACTTTATTTTATCCAAGCAAGGTTTGCGTCAGGCCTTGGAAGAAACATCCCTGATCGACCTGCACACCAAGGTCGATTTTGACGAATTTGCCAATATTCTCTGCTACTGCCGGGGCAATTCCTCCGACATCATTACAGTTAAAAAATGGGGCTTCAAACAAGAAAAATTATCCATCAAAATCTTCGAGCGGGTGGTGTTGCTCCTGCGCTTTAAAGGAACCCGTTATTTCGAGAAAAAAGGCGAGGCGATCGAAGACCTGAAATTCAAACCCGGAAAAGCCTACATTTATTTCTATAAAAATGTCCCCCAAAACGACATCGAGCTACTCTTTCCCAATGTTAAAACCTACATGACCTGGAAAGATCGGCTGATGCTGATTGTTCCCGCGATCGGTGCCGCCGTCGCTGTCATCCTGAAAATCCTGCCCCAAGTCCTGTTAATTATCGGCGTGATTATCTTTTTCATCGGCGGCATCCCCGGCCTGGAAGATCTGAAAGCCAACGAGCGACAGGTACGGGATATCATGCCCGTTTTGGTGGCGGTTCTGTCCATTTTGATCGCACTGGGCGGGTTCGGATTCAAACAATATTCTAGCTACAAAAGCAAAAAAATAAAATTCCAAAAACACGTCACCGAAACCCTCTTTTTTAAAAACCTCGCCAACAACAGCAGCGTCTTCCATGCCGTAACGGACTTGGCGGAGGAGGAAGAGTGCAAAGAAATCATTCTCGTCTACTACCACCTGCTAACCAGTCCCACACCCCTGACACCCGAAAAACTCGACGATCGCATCGAAAAATGGATGGAAGAAACCTTCGGAACCAAAATCGACTTCGACATCAACGGTCCGTTAAAAAACTTGGCGGACATCCGCGGCAAAGTCGTCCGCAACGGCGAAGATGAGGACAACATAAAAGCGGTTCCCCTCCTCCGCTACAGGGATGACGGCTCTTGCCAAGTGCTCTCCCTCGAAGACGCCAAAGCCGCGATCGATTATCTCTGGGACCGGATCTATAATTGATAATTGATAATTATCAATTTTTCTCTACTCTCCCATATCAAAAAAGAGCGGGAATAGTAGTGGGAACGCACCGCCGATGGCTTTTCACGATTCCACTATTCCCCATTCCCCTAAGAATGAAAAATGAAAAATGAAAAATGAAAAATGACCGATTCCCCATT
>JBNGCR010000241.1:0-7018 GCA_050045915.1 Limnospira sp. | reverse complement strand
AAACGGGGCGATCGCGGTTCGGGGGTGATTTCCCTGCAAAAATTATTGCAAAAAACGGGTTATTTGCAAAGTCCGCCCACCGGATATTACGGCTTGTTGACGCGGGAGGCGATCGCGCAATTCCAAAGGGATGCCGGTTTCAATGAAAACGGAATTGCAGATGTCAACACGCAATCCCAACTCAAACAATATTTAACCATCAATAAAAATTCCGAAATATCCGCTCATAAAGGTGATGAAAGAGCAATAATTGCAGCTCAAAAAATTGAACCGGGTCAATTTAAAATTATCAAAAAAATCGAGGGTGAACTAACCCCCAAATCCGTCGTTTATTCGGATTCGGGTCTTTTTTTCGTGCAGAATATGATGTACGAACATTCCATCGCCGTCTACGACCGCCAATTCCAACCCGTCAAAACCATCAAAGATGGGGTCAATTTAGAAAAGTTCGGCTATCCGGAATTTAAAGCTGAAAAATATAAAGGATCTCCCGTCGAAGCGGCCATGTCCCCGGACGGAAAATTCGCCTATATTTCCAACTATCAGATGTTCGGCCCGGAATTCAACAATCCTGGCTACGATACCTGTTTGCCCTCGAATCACTTCGATCGCAGTTTTCTCTACCGCGTCGATACCGAAAGTTTGACCGTCGAAGATGCGATTAAAGTTGGGTCGGTTCCCAAATTTTTAGCCGTTTCTCCCGACGGGAAACAGGTGGTGGTGAGTAACTGGTGCTCCGGCGATGTCAGCGTCATTGACACCGAAACCCATCGGGAAATTCAGCGGATTTCTGTCGGTCGATTTCCCCGGGGAATCGCGATCGCCCCCGACTCAACAACCGCTTATATCGCCGTCATGGGAACCTCGGATATCGCCAAAATTGACCTAAAGGATTATTCCTTGAGTTGGATTTACGGTGTCGGTTTATATCCCCGCCACCTCGTCCTAGACTCGGCCGGAAAATACCTCTACGTCACCCTCAACGGCGACGATCACGTTGCCAAAATCGACGCCGAAACGGGGGAAATCATCCGCAAAATTTTCACGGGTGCAGCCCCCCGCAGCATGGTATTGTCGGACGACGATCGCTTCTTATATGTTGTCAATTATTACTCCCACACCGTCAGCAAAGTGCGGGCAGCGGATATGGAAATTATCGGTACAGTCGAGGTCGATTTGAACCCCATCGGCATCACCTACGACCCCAAAACCCGACAGGTTTGGGTGGCTTGCTATACGGGGAGTTTGGTGGTCATTCAGGACTAGCGATCGGCCAATTTTGCATCTTTTCTGGAATTGACAAACCCCGGCTTGTAGTTATAGGGCGTTGTCAGAAAGGATCGGGTTATGGAATTTTGGAAAATCGCCCGCCGGATCGCGATCGGCCTCTGGGTTGGAACCGTTTCCATCCCCGCCTACGCCGCCCCAGAACCCTCGGAACTTCGATTTCGGGGCACGGTGGAATCTCCCACACAAATAGGGGCGGAATACATCGTTTTTACGACCACCGGCAACAACGAAGTTCGCGGTTTGGTCTACACCCAAAATTCGGATAACGGATCTTGTTTTGAAGGCGTTGTCAACCCCCCACAGACCCAAATTCGGAATGTCACCTACGCTTATCCGGTGTTCGGAAATGAAACCACGGGTTGGGAAGTAAATGTCTCGGAACGGGCGATCGCTTTGGATGAATTTCCCCACCCTTTAAACGCCTCTGAAATCAGCGAAGGAGCCCGGGAGTGGTTGGGCGAATGTTTGGAATTGGAAGCCCTCAAATCAACAATTGAGAATTGATTATTTTTTAGGGTGTTTCGCCCACGATTCATCATCTCGGTCATGCAATTAGCAATATTAAATCCGGTTGAATGCTCGGAAAAAAATGGGTCGGATATCAACACCGCTTGGGAATCAATTCCCTTTTCTTATAGCTCAAATCATATTCAGATGATTGAGAAGTTTGTGCGACTCAATAACCTGATCTGATAGAACATCGGGAAACGCACCGGAAATGTACCCATGTCAAATTAAGAATTGACAATAGCGGCTTGGATATTCCACCGAACTAGATTGAATTCTCGACTCAACTCCGCCGCCGAATAGGAATTTGTACCTCGCTATATTTGACGGCTTCCGGAGTCATGGGAGAATTGTAAAATAACCGCCGGGGCGAACCCAAAACCTCATATTCCGGATGCTGTTTCAACCAGTTTTGAATCCGCCGTAAATTCGTCTCGTAACTTTCCCAAGTGTAGGGTCCCTGAATCCCGATACTGACCACCGTCATGGGAGGCGTATCCGTCACCGCCACATTGGAATCGACGTTTTCGGGATTGATTTCGGGTTGAGAATAGAGAAAAGAGACATCCGCCCGGGACGTTTCTCCCCCGGAATCCTCCGGCAAATATCGCGCCTCCACAGGGGTCGTCATGGCGATATTATTACTGCTGATATGTTGAAAAAGAGGATTGAACGCCCTGCGGGTGGCTTGGGTTAAATCCCCCTGATGGTGATAGGTGACGGCGCGATAATTGGGATACTGTTTGACTTCGATCGCGCCGACGGGTGTGGGTTGCGGAAATCCCGCTGGTAAATCTGCCGGCATTTTTATCCGTTTTAAACTGCACTGATTCTGGTGTAATTGTATCGCATTTTTGGCGATCGAGAGAGCAACCCAAAATTGCCAGCTCTCAATCTTGCTAAGTTCCCGACTCCACTTGAGCCGCAACTTTTGCCGCTTCCTGTTGGCGAGACTGTTCGATCAGTTCCGCCAACTCTTCAGCAGTCGGACAAAAATCGGATAATTGCTGGATGAGCGTCAGGGTAATTTCGGGCTTGTCCCGATACATAACAACTTTGCCACTCACATAAACATAACCCCGCCCGAGTCCGGAATATCGTCGATTAATCAGTTGCACAATCGGCGCATTTTGGTCATATTTTGCCTCGGGAATCCACAACTTTAAAATATGGTCTTTCGAGCCGGTATGAATCAACGCCCCGTTGCCAATCCACTTGGTAATTCCATCCTGTAAATCACAAAATACCGTCACCCATCCTTCCGCCGTCGCCGCCGCTAAAATTTCGGGATAATTGAAGCGAACGGACAGCGCCCCCGCCTGTTTTCCATGACAGCGATAATCCTGGATGATCCCATCTCGTAAAGCCCACCAAGCCGCCAACAATTCGTAATTCCGAAAGGGTTTTCCGTGGTGAGGAATCGGATTCCAAATTAGGCGGTGGTTAGCTTGGGCGAGGCTTTCCGCTTCCATCATTTGGCGGTGATACAGTTGCGATCGCCCGTATTTAATATAGTAGGGACTCCACCCATCTTCGATGAGTCGGATATTATAATTTTCATCTCCTTTGTGGACGTAGCAAATCAAACGCCCGTGGGTGTCGCGGTATTTATCCAGGCACACATTGAGGGGATCATCGCTGTCAAATTCGACATCTACTTGCGTCAATTTTCCATCCGGTTCTGTAAAATATTGCTTCGCCATTTCCGAAGCCTCGATCCCCATCTGTGTGACCGGTTTGGAACCATTGGAAAAGGATTCTTCTGTATCAACACAATGCAGTCGGAGAAATTCTCGTCGGCCGTTCAGCAAAACTTTGATGGTGTCACCATCTACGACTCGAGTCACGGGTAAATTTTTAAGTCGAGTTCCCACTTTTCTATGGTTTGAATTTTTGACGACAAGTTTTGAATAAATTGAGATTGAGAATTGATTTCTCCCCCGCCTCGTTTGCCGGGAATATTTGATTGGAAATGGCATTGAAGGACGGAAGTGTCAACGCGGATCTGTCGGTGCGATCGCCCCCATCAACCCGGCAAATTTGGGCAGATTTGACCCCATCTCCGGGAAAACGGACAGAGCGATCGCCCCAGTCCGCCGACGATAACTGAGGAGAATTTACCATTGAGAATAATCAATGATATCATAATTGCGGGGGGAGACAGCCGAGAAAATGCAAAGTTTTGTCACATTATGGCAGAAGCCGGGAAGATGCGATCGCACCGATCCGCCGTTTCCCCCATCTTCGCTTCGATCCGCGATCGCGGACGGCATCACCCCCCGACCCCCAATTCCAGACTCACGAAATTATGATATCCCCAATCTTGCCAACTTTCGGCAGAATTTTGGTCGGGAGCGTGTTTCTCCTGACCGGACTCGCCAAGGCGATCGAACCGTGGAAATTCGCCCAACATATCGCCCAGTTGCGAATCTTAAATTCCCGCTTTATCCAACCCGTCACCCTGACAGTTACCGCCCTCGAATGTGCCCTGGGAACCGCCCTCATTTTCAATGCGACCCCCGCGATTATCATCCCCTTCAGTATCGTTTTATTGGTCGCTCTTTCGGGTTTGACCTACTGGAGTACATCCACCGGCAGAACCGAAAGCTGCGGCTGCTACAACGGCTGGCTCGAAGTGACACCAACTCAAAGTATTATCTTAAATGTATTCTACATTATTCTGCTGAGTTTGAGTCTATTTTTTAGTCCAGAAAAACCGGGCGTTTTGTGGCCGTGGATGGCCGTTTTTGCTGCCTTTGTAACCGGTTATGCTGCGGCTTCCGGTTCCCTCGCCTACCTCGATCGCCACGGCTACCCCCCCATCGACTTAGCCCCCATCCAAGCCCACCGCCCCTGGCAAGATGAATGGCTGGGAGAACACTTTAATTTGGACTTCAGTTCGGGGTCAAAATTGGTCGTTTTTATGAGTCCCAGATGTCCCCAGTGCCAAGACTGGCTGCAGGTGCTAAAAATCGTCCACGCCTGCCCGGAACTGCCCGATGTCGTGGGGGTCGTCGCCTTCACATCCTACGACGAATTGCGGTATTTTGTCGATAGTTACGACCTCAATTTTTCCGTCGTCGCCCTCGAAACCTCCCAGTACGATCGCCTCGGCATCGACACCCTCCCCACGGCCGTTATCGTGGAAGACGGGACGATCCGGGAAAAGTGGGTGGCGGGAATGCCCCTGTCATTTATCAAACGCATCAAAGAGGCGATTCCTGTCGCTTGATGGTGATAATTTGCGGGGGCAAGCAACGGATTTTAAAAGATTTAAAGGTCGATGTTGTTTCAGCCGTTCTATTTGTTCGGAATTACGAACCAAAAGCGCTCCCGCAAACCCCAAAGAATTGACCGATATCTGTTCAAACTTTTCGCGCGATCGCGACACGATCAACATCCAATTTCGGGTCGCCAAAAAATTGTAGGGGCGGGCTGGATTTCCCGGCGATTCCAAGCCGATATTCAAAACTTCCAATAATTTCAAATACCAGTCCAGAGTCGCTTTTGCAGCTTCCTTCGGATCGGTGATTGTGTCAGTTGGAAAGCGGATCAAACCGTGTTCAAAGTCAAACTGAGGAATCGTGCCAATTTCATCGAAAAATATTGCGGACGCGATCGCCGGTTCGATGGGGACATTTAACCCGCCGGGAATCAGGGGAAAGGGTACCAGTTGCAGGTGTTTGTGACGCTGACTCGCCCCCGCATCTCGCCCCCCATTATAGAACGCCAAACCGTCAATTTCTCCCAGGGCGATCCACATCGCCTCAAAATCCGCGAGAGTCAGCAAACTGTCCTGTTCTTCAAACTCCCGCGTCACGATTAACAGGTGATGATCCACCACATTAAACTTATTAAGTAACCCGAGATGGGTTGCCGAAAAATCCGCGACAAACAAATTTGGATCAGGGGTCAAAAAGGGATTAAAATCTTGGCCTGTTTGCGATTTTTTCTGTTTCTCTTCTTCCCGGGCTTTATCCTTGCGTCGGAGATTGGCGAGAATCCGAACCAAAAACGGGATTCCCCCCTCTTCAATCACTTCACAAGTGGTTTCAATGGGTTGCAACGCTCCGCAATCTAACGCCTTTTGAGTTTGCTCTGTGATTTTAGTCCAAAGTGTTCCCGATTCCAACATTTTCAATTTGTAACCCCAAATCATCCACAAAATTTGTTAAACTGAAACAGTCGTTTGTTGTCGGTGCAATATCGAGTGTTTGCCATGCGTGCGATCGCCCAAAGTTTAACGCCAACCATCCCCCAAAGCGGAGTTCATCCCCTCAGCGTCGCCCCGATGATGGATCGCACCGATCGCCATTTTCGGTACTTCATGCGACAGATCGCCCGCCGCCCCCTACTGTACACCGAAATGGTGACAAGTGCGGCAATTTTACACGGCGATCGCGAAAAATTACTCGGCTTTTCACCGGCAGAAAAACCCCTCGCTTTGCAAGTCGGCGGAGACTCCCCCAAAGACCTGGCGATCTGCGCCAAAGTCGCCGAAGAATGGGGCTACGATGAAATTAACTTGAACGTCGGCTGTCCGAGTTCCCGCGTCCAAAGCGGCAACTTCGGCGCCTGTTTGATGGCCGAACCCCGGCGGGTTGCCGACGCGATCGCAGCCATGCAAGACGCCACCGCCATCCCCGTCACCGTCAAGCACCGCATCGGCATCGACGATCGCGATCGCTACGCAGACATGGCCTCATTCGTCCGCATCGTCTCCGAAACCGGATGTCGGCGGTTCACCGTGCACGCCCGCAAAGCCTGGTTGCAAGGCCTGAGCCCCAAGGAAAACCGCAACGTCCCCCCCCTCCGCTACGAAGACGTCTATCGCCTGAAACAAGAATTTCCCCATTTAATCATCGAAATAAACGGCGGTTTCACCACCCTAGAACAGGTCAAACAACAGCTCGAAAAAGTCGATGCCGTGATGATCGGTCGGGCGGCTTACGACAATCCTTATTTATTTGCGGGGTGCGATCGGGAAATCTACGGCGAAATCACCATCCCCCCCACCCGCCATCAAGTCGTCGAACGGATGCTTCCCTACATCGAAGACTGGACGAGTCGCGGCGGGCGCCTCAACAGCATCACCCGCCACATCCTGCAACTGTTCGCCGGACAGCCGGGCACCAAAGCCTGGAAGCGATATCTCAGCGAAAACGCCCACCGGGACGGCGCCGGTGTGGAGGTCGTCGAGGCGGCTTTAGAACAGATTCCC
>JBNGCR010000240.1:0-7018 GCA_050045915.1 Limnospira sp. | reverse complement strand
ATTGAATTGAAAATTGCTGTATTCCCTATTCCCTACTCTCCCAAATAACGAGATATGGAAGATCCCCCTAAATCCCCCTTAAAAAGGGGGACTTTGAATGGGTAAGTGTGTCTCATTGAATTGAAAATTGCTGTATTCCCTATTCCCTACTCTCCCAAATAACGAGATATGGAAGATCCCCCTAAATCCCCCTTAAAAAGGGGGACTTTGAATAGGTAAGTGTGTCTCATTGAATTGAAAATTGCTGTATTTCCTATTCCCTATTCCCTATTACCTATTACCTACTCCCGACTCCCCCAAATAACAGTGACAGTGGGGTTTTTCGATCAAAGACGCCGCCAGGGAATTCAACGCCACGGCGGCCAGCAGTCCGCCCCCCAACGTTCCCTCAATGGTGATGTGGGGAATTGGTAAAGCCATCAGGCGCCGCTTGGCGGCGGGGGCGTGGCTGAAGCCCAGGGGCATACCGATCGCCAGTGCGGGTTTGCAATGTCCGGCTTCGATGGATTCGCAGAGTTTCATCAAAATTGAGGGGGCGTATCCGCACACGAAAATATTGCCCTCGATCGCATTCTGGAGGCGATCGTACCATTCGGGGGTCTGCCAAAATGCCTGCTCCGCGTCCATCGCCGTTTCGACGTGGGGATCGGCGATCGCACTGGTCCATTTACAACCCAAATGGGTCAGCCGCACCGTATCCAACGCCGCCGCCACCGGCCGAACGTCCGCCACCACCGTACAACCGGCTTTCAAGGCGGAACGAGCCGCTTGGATGGCGTCGGGACTCAACCGGACAAAATAGGCCAAACTGACGTCGCCGCAGGCTAGAATCAGTTGCGAGATCAGGTCGATTTCGATCGCCGATCGCCCCGAGAGGTCGGGGAGCAACTGCTGCAACCCCTCCCGGAAGTTTTCGGGATGTCCGGCGACACCGGCATCGAAGTGGCACCAGAGATCCTCGATGCGCGATCGCTCGGCCCGGGTTTCCGCTTCGAGCAACCGCAGTTGGGCCAAAGCCTCCGCCTGCCGTTCCTGACAGGAGCGATCGCGCCCCAGCAACCCCTCCAAAGCCGAGGCGGTCTGCCGCAGTTGGGCGAGTTGTTTCAACACGCTCTGATAGTGGTCCCGCAACTGTGCGGTCAGGTTTTCGGCCGATGAGGTGGGAGATTCCGCGTCGAGAATTTCTTTGATGTGGGAGAGTCGAAATCCCTGTTGTTTCAGGGCGACGATCCGCCGCAGCCGCCCGACATCGGCCCGGGTGTACAGGCGGTAATTGCTCGGCGATCGCGCCGGATTCGGCAGCAGGCCGATTTTGTGGTAGTGCCGGACCATCCGGGGGGTGACATTTCCCGGGACGGCTTTCGTCAGTTCCGTGATGGTCAATGCCGGCCCTTCGGGGGAGCGGGAGGAGGACATGGGCGAATCCTGACTCGATAGCTTGACATTAACATTAGTGTCAGGGTTTAGGGTGATGGGGTTAAAGACCGACAACCCCGATCATGGCTCACGAACTTTCCAATCAATATCAGCGCACCCCCCCGACATTCCCGATCGCCTCCTGGCTGCGAACCTACCCCGACGCCGCCGCCGCGATCGCCTGCGCCCTCCTCACCCTCCTGGGTTGGGCCGCACTGCAAGGAAATTGGGTCGGGTTGGGGGTGTGGATACTCCTGGCGGGTTACGTCATCGGCGGGTACGAGAGCGCCCGGGAAGGGCTGACCACCCTCTGGGAGGAGCGGGAACTGGATGTCGATTTGCTGATGATCGTCGCCGCCCTGGGAGCCGCCGGACTGGGGCTGTGGCAGCAAGATTATCATTTATTGGTGGACGGGTCGATCCTGATTTTGATCTTCGCCTTCAGCGGCGCCCTGGAAACCATCGCCACCCAACGCACCGCCAGCAACATCCGGGCCCTGATGCAGATCGCCCCGGACACGGCCCGGGTTCTCCGCGACAACCGGGAACAAATGATGTCTACCTCGGATTTGCAAGTGGGCGATCGCATTTTGGTAAAACCGGGGGAATTCGTCCCCACCGACGGCCTCATCGCCTCCGGTTCGAGCACCCTCAACGAGGCCCCCATCACCGGGGAATCGATGCCGGTGGAGAAAACCGCCGGGGACGAGGTGTTCGGCGGCACCGTCAACGGCGCGGGCGCCCTCACCCTCGAGATCCACAAATCCCCGGAAAGCAGCCTCATCCGCCGGGTGATCTCCCTGGTGGAACAGGCCCAAACCACCGAACCGCCCTCCCAGCAGTTTTTGGAGCGATTCGAGCGGGGGTATGCCAGGGCGATCGTCGTCACCGGGATTTTGCTGGGGACGCTGCCGCCGGTTTTGCTGGGGTGGAATTGGGAAACGACCATTTATCGGGCCCTGGTGTTTCTGGTGGTGGCCTCCCCCTGCGCGTTGATGGCGGCGATCATGCCCGCTTTATTATCGGCGATCGCGAACGGGGCGCGAAACGGCATTTTATTCAAGGACGGGACGCAATTGGAACGGATGGCGAGGGTGCGGGCGATCGCATTCGACAAAACCGGAACCCTCACCACCGGCCAGGTGCAGGTGGGGGCGGTGATTCCGGCGCCCGGAGTCCCGGAAGATCGGGTGTTGCAGTTGGCGGCATCCCTGGAGGTGTATTCGGAACATCCCATCGGCGAGGCGATCGTCAACCGGGCGAAACTGGGGGGTCTGGACTTGATTCCCGCCACCGACATCCAGGCGAAAGCGGGGTTGGGAATCGTGGGCAATTTGGAAGGAAAAACCGTCCGGGTGGGGAAGGTGGCTTTCGCCTGTCCGGAGGGGGTGGAGATTCCGGCAATTTTGCGCGATCGCGAGCGGGAGTTCCAGGCCGAGGGCCAGTCGGCGATCTGGGTGGTTTGCGGCGACGAATTGCTCGGTATCGTCACGGTGGCCGACCAGATCCGCACCCAGGCCCCGGCGTTGCTGGACTCCCTCAGACAGATGGGAATCGAAAGTATCGTCATGCTGACGGGGGACCACACCGCCACGGCGAACAGCGTCGCGGCGTCTCTGGGTATCGATCGCGTCTTCGCCGAATTGCTTCCGGAAGATAAGGTGGATGCGATCGCCGATTTGCAACGAACCTGCGGAACCGTGGCGATGGTGGGGGACGGCATCAACGACGCCCCGGCCCTGGCCCGGGCGGACGTGGGCATCGCGATGGGGGGTGCGGGGACGGACGTGGCCCTGGAAACGGCGGACGTGGTGCTGATGGCCGATCGCCTGGAAAAATTGGTGCAAGCCGTCGCGATCGGGCGCCGCTCCCAGCGGATTATCAAGCAAAATATCGCCTTCGCCCTGGCGTCCATCGCCGTGTTATTGTGCGTCAACTTTATCGCCGGGTTGACGATGCCGCTGGGAGTTCTGGGCCACGAGGGCTCGACCCTGTTGGTGACGCTGAACGGCCTGCGGATGTTGCGGGGATGAGAGGGAGTCGGGAGTCGGGAGTCGGGAGTCGGGAAGCAGTTTTCACTATTCCCTGTTCCCTTAAAGATTAATCGTCGGATCTCATCCACTTGAGAAATGCTATATATAGCAATGAGCGTTCGCGTGTTCACTTGCTCGGGGGAACCACGAAAACTTCAAAACCTCGATTCAAAGGGGCTTTGAGTTCTCCCGACTCCCGACTCCCGATTCTCGACTCCCCCGCGCAGCGCTATAATTCTTTTTAGGTCTTGGCTCTTTCGAGGGTCGAGACTTTTTTGAATCAACCATTGCCAATGATGGCAATGAGCCGGTTCGTATTTGTATCAAATCCGGTCGAATATTCAAGATCGCTTGGGAATTGATTCCCAAGCTAATAGCCAAAATCATCTGAAGATGATTGGTAAAAAACCGGATCTGATATTCCAACTGCTGTAGGGGCGCAAGGCTTGCGCCCTGCATCCGGATACTCACCGCTATAACAACTGTTTTTGTTTGAGATCATGAATTTTGCCAAGTTCAGACAACTCCACGCCACGATGGCTCCCATCGTCATGCTACCCCTATTTGTCACCGTTTTTACCGGGGTGGCATACCGCCTCGGGAAAAGTTGGTTCGGCCTGTCGCGGGATCAGGTACACTTTTTGATGGTGATTCACGAAGGGGAATATTTGGGACAGACTTTGGAACCGATTTACGTCCTTTTGAACGGGTTGGGGCTGCTGTGGATGTTGATTACGGGGCTGACGATGGTGATTCAAAATATCAGGCGATCGCGCTGGTTTCGCAACCTTCGGGCGGACAAAAAAACGGTCACTTCCGATGGCGGCGAGTGAGGTTTCAGCTATCAGGTTTCAGCTATCAGCTTGGGAGCGATTGACCAACTGTTTCCTATTCCCAGATTTTTTAATTTTTTTCGGGATTTGAAAAGGCGCGAGGGGGGTTGACAAGGGATGGCGACGGGCGGTAGAATATTGACATAACCTCTCATAATGGGAGTGGTTGAAAAAATATTATTTTTGCCACTATTCCCATTATCTAAAATTATACAGAAAGTCAAGTCAAAAATCAACCCTTCCCCCAAAAAAGTCGAAAATTTTTAACATTCCTTAATTTTTTTCAGGCGATCGCATCCGAAGGCGGTTTCGAGTCGGCGGCGGAAAGGTCGCGATCGAGGAATTCCAACACCCGTTGCAAGTACGTTTTCTCATCCTCCAACATGGGAAAATGGGCGGTATTGTTCAAAATCTCCAACTGGACGTTTTGATTGAGAGTCGCCGCCTGTTTCGCCATATCCGCCGGGATAATTTGGTCGTATTCCCCGGCAACCAACAACGTGGGGACGGTCAATTTTTTAAATTCCTTGGGAAACCATTCCGTCGCCTCTTTGCTGACGGAAGTCAAAACGGTTCCGTAGGCTGCCCCGAAATCCGCCAACAAGAAATCCTCCAAAAAGGCGCGGCTGACGGGACTCGGGAGGGAACGGTGCAGGAATCGCGCCATGAAGAATTTGTGAATTAGCGGCAGTTTCGCCATCCATTTGGGGCGGAACATGACGACGTAGCGGCTGAATTTGTGGAAGGTGTTGAATGATTTTTCGTCGTATTCAAAAATACCGCTGCACGTCAAAATCGCCCGTTCCACCCGTTCCGGATAGCGGTTGAGGAAAATGGCGGCGACGGAGGCCCCCATCGAGTGGGCGTTCAGATAAATTTTATCGAGATTTAACGTATCCAAAAGGATTGCCAAATCTTCGGCATATTCGATCAATTCGTAGCTGCGATCTTCCCCTTCCGGGAGGCGGTTGGAACGTCCGAAGCCGCGCATATCGTAGAGGAGGCAGTGAAAGCGATCGCCGAGCGATCGCGCCGTGCTTTCCCAGTAGCGGGACGAGCCCCCCCAGCCGTGCACGAAGACCATCACCGGCTTGGAACTCTCGGGACTGTGCGGCGTTCCCACCCACTCGTAATAGTGATCGACACCGTTAATCGTAATATAAGATTGCTCGGGATGCAAGCTGACCATCGCGCCTCCAATCGTCCAATTCACCGATCGCATACCGACCCGAAAGCCGGTCAATATTCATCCTACCGCAACTCGACCAAAAATGTTAGTATCCGCCGACAGCCGGGATGCGATCGCGGTTCATCCGACTCCCGTCACCGTCCGCCGCGAAAAATTTGGTCGGCGGTCAAATCCAACTCGGGAAAAGTGGGCGATCGCACCGACTCGTCATTTCGGAAATATTGCACCTGATATTCGCGATCGACAAGCCGATAAATCGAAATCGTCGGTCGTTTGGGACTGCCGATGTAGCGGGAACCTCCGAGTCCCAGATGATCGACGATCCAATATTCATTGATGCCAATTTCCTCGTAATCTCTCAACTGGGTCAAGTAATCATCCCGCCAATTACTGCTGACAATTTCCACAACCAACGGAATTGAAGTTCCTTTTGTCAAAGTCGAAGATTTGTTCCACAGGGGTTCATCCGCGATCGCGTCTTTATCAACAACTAACAAATCGGGCAAATAACCGCTATTTTCGGTCGGCACTTTGACCCATGCTTGCTTCGGCAAAAAATAGGATAAATTATTATTTCTGAATAAGACGGCAAACTCGACCGCCAGAAACCCCGAAATTTCCTCATGTTTTCCCGTGGGCTGCATTTCGACACTTTTTCCTCGATGTAGTTCGTAACGCCCGTTTTCCGGTTTCCACTCCAGAAACTCGGCAAAGGTCATCAATTGTGGTAAAGATTGAGTCTGTGTCATATTGATAAAAACCGAACGATTGTTGTTGCGCTTTAGCGCATTTCGGAGGGGCTGAAGCCCAACAACGGGGGGCAAAAATTTATCGTTTGATTTGGTTTGGGAAATCGGGGACTAAAAGCGATCGCTCCAATTCTCCACTTTCATGATAGAATCTCATTTGACCTTCTTCGCTACAGCACCAAAACTCGATCGCCCCGGCTTCCAAATATAGATTTTTCTTGAATAACATTTCATCCGATGTGTTACTTGTCGATTTGACTTCGATACAAATTTCGGGCGCGACTGAAGCCGAGACTTCATTTTCAATTTGATTGAATCGTCCCTCCGAACACCAAACCACATCGGCAACCTTCACGCCGTCCGAGGTGTCGATCGCACATTCCGGCATCACTTCCCCCGTTTTTACCAAAGACTCCAACAACCGTTGAATTCTCCCCTGATAGAAAGAATGTTTGATCTTGACCGGACTCATGACAATTTGTCCCCATTTATTCAATTCGATCTTGAAGGGCAAATCTCGCAATTGTTGATTTTCGCAAACGTCTTGCCATTTCATCTTTATTGTCCTAAAATCAAAATATAGTCGGATATTCGCACCGCTTGGGAATCAATTCCCAAGCTAATAGCTCAAATCATCTGAAGATGATTGGGGAGGTTTAGGAGGGGATAACCGGATCTGATATGACGAGATACCACTGAAGTTTCAAAGTTCCCCTTTTTAAGGAGGATTTAGGGGGATTTCAAAGTCCCCCTTTTTAAGGGGGATTTATGGGGATTTCAAAGTCCCCCTTTTTAAGG
>JBNGCR010000239.1:0-7148 GCA_050045915.1 Limnospira sp. | reverse complement strand
TCGTGGCGGCGATCATTCTGTCTTTGGCGGCGATCGTGGTGACGGTGATTTTGACCTGACCCGACTGGGCAAAATGTTGAATTTTGTATCGTTTTTAACCTTTGATCCGGTCGGCGCGATCGCCCCGCTGTAAAACCTGAGTGTAAATGCCGACCGCCATGCGATCGGGAAGTGATTGAATACAAAGGTTTTGCATTATGCCAGCCGTTCGATTTAGGATTGCGGAGGTTTACTGGCTCAACTTGCGGCCGGAACCGAATACGGATCATCAAGCCATCACCAAACTGAAACGGGATACCCCCGTTGAAAAACTGGACGAAGCGGATGAGGGGGCGTGGTATCGCGTTCGAGTCACCCTCAACGAGCGCACGGTGGAGGGGTGGGTGTCGAGCAAGTATCTCCAACCGGACGATCTAAAATTAGAGTCTTCTGCGGATGTCCGACGCATTTTTGAGGCGATCGAAACTGTCAATCCGGAGCGGTCGTATTACCGATCTCGGGATTTGAATGGGGACGGAGAATCGGAAACCTTTTGTAATTGGTTTGTCGCGGACGTTCTCGACGTTCTTGGCATCCAAATTCCCCGCTACGGCCCCGATGCCCACTACTATCCCCAACCCCATCCCATCTACAAAAACGAACAGAAGACAAAACCCTACAGTGCCGACCACTTGAATCGATTCTTTAACGAAGGTGGCGGGGGTCAATGGCGAGAAATTGACCGAGACACGGCCGCCAATTTGGCGGATCAGGGGAAAGTTGTGGTCGCTTCCGTACCCGGTTCGCCCGGTCATATCGCCCTGGTGATTCCGGGCAGTTCGGGGGCGGACGTTCGCATCGCCCAGGCTGGAAAAATTAACGGTAAAAATCTCGGTTTGGAGGCGGGATTTGGGAATAAAACTATCGAGTTTTTTGTCTATATCGGGTCGGGAGATTTGAGCCAGTCCCTCAACTCCCAAAATGGGGTCAATCTGTCGTCTTTCGGCATTGACAGCAACCTGAAAGAACGCCCTTCCCATCTGACGGGCGATCGCATCGATGCTTACCTGAAAACCAAACCGGCAAAATTTCGGCTGGGATTGGGAAAACATATTATTGACGCATCCAAGAAATACGGCATAAACGCCACCTATATTCTCGCCCACGCCATTCACGAAACGGCCTGGGGAACATCGAAAATTTGCCGGGAAAAACACAACCTGTTTGGATGGTCTGCTTTCACCAACAGCCCTTATGAATCCTCCCGGGGCTTTCCCAATGATGCCGAATGTATCGACTTTGTGATGGGGCGGATCGATGAACTTTATCTGCGATCGACGGGCAAATATTTTAACACCCGCCCCTGTTTGGGCAACAAAAATTATGGGATGAATGTCCGCTACGCCGACGATCCGCAGTGGGGCGAAAAAATTGCCAAAATTGCCCGCAGTATTGAGGGGGCGATCGCGGGTCAACGTTTCTCCTCGGTTCCTGAAAACCATGAAGATTGGATCGTCAGCAATGTGTACTGGCTGAATTTGCGGCCGAAACCCGACACGGACAACGAGGCGATCGCCCAACTGCGGCGGGGAACCCTGGTTAAAAAACTGGGTGAAAATGCCGATGGAAGTTGGTATCGCGTCCGAGTTCAAGTCAAAAATGAGTGGCTTGAAGGGTGGCTGTCGAGCAAATATTTGCGGCCCTACCAGCCCGACGAACGCTCCTTCGCCGATCAGATTGTGGAGTATATGCAACGCCAAAACTACACCCTCGATCGCGAACCGGGGTATGGTAATATTGTGGCGATCGAAGGGGTCGATCCGGACGGTTCTCCCAACCGAGATGCGGCGAATCAATTTAATGATGTTTTGAGCATTTTGGTGTTTGAGTCCGGACTTCCCAAACTCATTTATTGCGATCGGGCGACCACGGAACCGGGCTATTATTACACTCAATATCCCGTCAACCCAAGGGGAGCCGCCCGCATCGAATTCGGACAGTACCAAGCTTGGAAAGTTGGCACTCACAAAGCCGGAACTGCTTCCGAACACGAAGCACTGGTTCAAAGGGGTGGCACTATCACCGTGCGACGGGATGGGAATCAGGACGGAATTCGCACCGGAGATCCCTCGGATACGGGCTATTTTGGGATCAACATTCACGGCGGCTGGGATGCCAGTATCTATGATATCGGCCTGACCAGCGCGGGGTGTATTGTCACTCCTAAAATGTCGGATCATCGCAAGTTTATGCAACTGGTGAAGCAAGATCCGCGTTACCGTCGCAATCAAAACTATGTTTTCCGGGCGACGATTATTCCGGGAGATAAACTCTCATAATGGGAGTGGGGGGCGGGAAATCTGCCCCCAAAAATCTGGTTTTCAAATGGCAAATTTTGATTTAAAATGGTCGGGTATGTCAAGGCGGGGGTGATTATTGTGGAGGGTCTGAATTTGGCGAAGGTGGAACCGGGGGAGTATGAGTTGGTGTGTTTGCCGTTGAAAATTATCGGTTCGGAGGGGGCTCCGGCCCGGGCGGTTTTGGTGCGCGATCGCCCGTGAAATGATGTCCGGTTGAATATCTCGCTTGGGAATGAATTTCCTGTGGGATGTGCGATCGCTCAAAATCTTGGCGATCGTTCCAGATAAGCTGGTCAAATGATAACAGTCCCGCTTGGGAATGAATTCCCAAGCTCATAGCGAAAATCCTCTCAAGAGGATTGGGAGTCAATTTCGGGCATCTCTCGAATGAAATAAAATTGATATTCGTCAGTCCCGCTTGGGAATGAATTCCCAAGCTCATAGCGAAAATCCTCTCAAGAGGATTGGGAGTCAATTTCGGGCATCTCTCGAATGAAATAAAATTGATATTCGTCGCTTCCCTCTTCTTTGATGCGTCCGAGATAACCCGTGAGGGGCGATGAAAGTTCGATGAGAATTTCTTCGGCAAATTTGACAGAAATCGCGGAGTCAATATCTGATGCAAACATGGCATTATATTGAGTCCTGACAACTTCTTTTTTGGGTCTATTATTCCCCAATTCTTCTAATTTTTGGAGGGCTTTTATAATTTGAGTTCGCAATTGTATTTTTTGCTTGACTTGTTCAATATATCGATCGATGCTCTCATCAGATTGACCTGGAACTAAAAAATCCTTCAATTCAAACAAATCGACAGAATTGGGATATTGACTCTGTAACTTGACCAATTTTTGCAGGGTTTCAGGATTGATAATTGACATACCGTGTTTTTTTGCAGCCTCTTCTAACTGATTGGTGAGCTTGCCGGGGCCGATAATAATTTTTCCGGCGCGAGCAATATCTATATTTTCACTTCTTAGCGTCATCAGATTTAGCAATTGCACTGCGGTATCATTGGGAATTTTTTTTCCCGATTTGCATTCTCCAAAAATAGGATAGGGATGGGAGCAAAATAAATCCAAACCGCCAGCACCTCCTCTGTGACTGAGATCGATTGTAAATCCCAGAAATTCCAAACTCCGCCGCACGACATTCTCAAAATCCGTTCCGGCTTGATAATTACTTTTTCCCTCGTCTTTCTCTTTGCTGCGATTTCCCAAATCGACAATCGTATCGATCCAAGCTAAATTCGGATCGGTTTCTGGCTTGAGACTAACATTGATGCCCAAAAATCTTTTGATATCGTTGGCGAATCTTTTTGCCTCGGGATTGATGAGAGCATATTGCGCGATCGCCGTTTGTAACGCTTCGAGTTCCGGATGTTCGGGCAATTGGCGCTTCAACAATCGTTCACAGCGATCGCGGAACGAGTCATCATCGAAAACTGGGTTTGCTGTTGTAATGGAAATGGGGGAGAGTAGCGGGATAAATTCATCCTCGGGATCGATCGCCTCAACCTCCAACGGTTCCGGCAACAAATACACCCGAAAATAAGCCAGAAAAATCAATTCCCGTTCGGCGATAATTTCCCGCAAGGTTGCGGGAGTCCAGAGCGTCAAATCGGACAACTTTTCGAGGGATTCTGTCTCGTCGATCAGTTCGCAGCGATCGCACTTTGCCCACGCTTTGACCTGCGGTTTTGCCGGAGTATTTGCAAGGTCTAGAAAATCCGGTTTGTAGTAATGACTCGGCGACGAGGTTGGAATCAGTGGGTGATCGGGACAGAGGGCATATTCCCCCACTTCGATAAATTGTAAAGGCATAGCGACCAGCGATCGCCCCGAAATCAGGGCCTCAACCTCTGGCGCGGGAAGCCGTAACGCCGTATCGATCATCATTGCATTACTCATTCTTTCTCCAGATTACCAGGAACTTGACCCGACGGAGCGCTCAAAATTTCGCGAATTAAATAGTTGTCCACTAACAAACGACTTTGATGGGCAAAATCTACAATCTGTTTGTCAGTCAACTGGTAATCGCCCCGACCTTGGTGAACGTGAAATAAAGCCAAAATGGGTTTGACATTTTCCGCCTCGAAGGAAACCCACTCACCTCCCCATTTGGCAGACAAAAGTTTTTTCAAATGTTCTTGAGCTCTGGTTGCGTTTTGACTAATTTCTTTGGAACGCACCAAGCACCCTCGGGTTATACCAAATGTCTTGTAACTGATCAGACGGTTGAGGGCTGCACCGACGGAAAGGCTAGATGATTTTTGCAGAACGCAGACTCCTATTTTTACAATTTTTCCATTTTCAGATCCGACAATTTTGAAGTTTATATAACCCTTGTTTTTGGCTTTTGGTTCGACAGGTTCGATACTCTCAACCTTGACATTTTCAATGGTTTTGCCCTTGACTGCTTTAAAGCATAACTGCAACGCCAAAGCAATTTTTGACTGGTCATCCAGCCAACTATCTACCGAGCTTTCCAATGCGATCAACTCTTTTTGATAAGCCTGCTCGACCGGGGACTTCGGCGCGGATTTTGGAGGCTTTTTACCATCGAATTTATCCTCATCGGACACGGTGGCTTGAAATTTTTCTGCACACCAGCGAAGCATCTGCCGAATCGAATTTCCTTCCGCCACAATTGCGCGGATTTTCTGTTCGTCAAAAGGATAAAGGGGAGTTGGGGGAACCAATTTCCGACTCTTATAAAATTCATCGAGCCACAGTTTGATCAGTTCTACGGCTGCATCGGCATTGATTCCCTGCAACAGAATCGGCTTTTCAGTTCCCGAAACCCGATCTGGAACACCTCCCGGCATCGATTTTACTTTTTGCGTCCAAGTATCCGGCATCATCACCGTTACAATTACGACTCCATGACTGGTTTTAGATAAACTCAGCTTATCGACGATCATTTTAATTAATCGAGCCACCACTTGAGGCCTTGCCAAACCGGCTTTACTGCGCTGACTATCGGGCAAGTCCAACTCATCAAAACCGATTATGACAGATTTATATTCGGCGATCAAACTCAGAATTTTTAACGTATTGTCAAAGATTTGATATTTGGTCTGTCCGACTCCAAAAAATGACGCTGGAAGATCGAGTTTTTGGGTTTTCGAGGGCGCAATTTCTTGACCCGACAACCATTTGACCGCGTGGCGACCCAGAGAATCTGAAAGGGTCCAAAATATCGCCTTGATCAGATCCGGGTCGAATTGTTTGTAAGTCTTGTTAAACTTGTCGGTCATGAGTTCGACCCATTCCCGATCCTTGCCCTCGGTTTTGCCAAGATTCGCAACACTTTTTAGCAACTGCTTTTCGGTGACAGTTTTGGAGTTCGGGTTAGTTTCTTTCCAAACAGTATTCGCCATCAGTGTGGCGAGTTCCTGCCACTGAGTCACCCCGGAAGAGCCCGTTTTGTCCAAACTTATGACAACCGTTTTGTGAAATTCCTGCTCGATCGCACTCAGGGAATATTGTTCCACCCCCGCATAGATAAAGAAGGCCTCTTTTTCGCGATCGCAGTGTTGGCGGAGACGGGCTAAAGTGTGACTTTTCCCCCTTCCCTTGGCGGCAACAATCACCCGAGTTTTGATTTTCTGGTGTGTTGAGGATGTGGATTTTGCCTCCTGGAGGGCTTGCAAAATGGCATCCGAAGCATGGGCGTTGACGCTGGGAATATCCGGAAATCCGGATTCCCAAACATCCTGATCTCGGGCGATCGCCAGGGTTTCAAAGGGGTTGGAATTGGCGATCGCAGCATTAATTTTATCGGTAGATGATGCAGTCATAGTCGGAATTTAAGATAAGGACATTGAAGGATTTCTCAAAGCAAAGTCGCGTAATAAAGTAACTCTCCCAAGGATGTCAAGATTGAATCTTCTTTTTTTTCGGGGGTGATATCCGGCATTTCTCCCCCTTGTAAGATCCACCGGCCTTCGGCTTGCAATTTCAGCATCCACTCGGAAAAGCGCGATCGCGCCACCCGTTCCCCCAATTCTCGCCGGATGCGGTAAATTGGAACCAAATCGTCATAATTGTAATCCCGGTTGAGGCGGTGATAAACGTCCAAAACGACGGGTTTAAAGGCTTCGTAAGTCGCGATCGCCCCTTCATCTGCAGGCTGGGCCCGATCGCCCATCTCGCGAACCCATTTCAGCAGGGCGTTGAAATGTCTGGAACCGATGACAGGTTCGCCGGCATCGTACTCGAAATCCGGGTCTTGCAAACCCGCCGCGAGTCTCTGCAATCCCGTCTCAGTCAGGGAAACCAGCCGCGATCGCTTCTCGGTTTTTGTCGCGATCGTCCCCTCTTGTTCTAACGTTTCGTAAATTTTTTGATAATCGGAAACCTTCTCGGCCTTTTTTTTCACCCGGTTGGTGAGTTCACTTTTCTTTACAAACTCCCCCACGCCTCCCCAATCCCACAGATTCAGCAACAGACGGGTTTGCAGCTTGATATCGGCTGCGGGTGTGGTGTGTTCCATGCGATCGCGTCCCGTTTGGAAAGATGCATCTATTGTAGAATGAAAATTGCCCAAATCCAAGGAAAAAATACAATCCGTAACTCGGCTTTCATCCAGTCGCTAAACCCGGAAAAGCCGAACTCAAATAGCCTGTCAAATTCTCTGACAGAGGCAGTTTCGAGGCGATCTGTAACATCAAAAATAGAACTTTTGACGGCGGGTTCTGGGCTGACGAGGTAGCTTGGAGGCTGCAAAGTCCATTTTTTGAAAGGGGATTTGGGGGAATTTTTCGTCCTCAACAAAGGTGGAGATCCCCCCCAGCCCCCCTTAATA
>JBNGCR010000238.1:0-7180 GCA_050045915.1 Limnospira sp. | reverse complement strand
CAGAATTGGGGGTTTGGGGGCCAGACAAAGCCCCCAGAATTGGGGGTTTGGGGGCCAGACAAAGCCCCCAGAATTGGGGGTTTGGGGGCGACTCGGAAATCGCTCTCGTCTGGTAGGATCTAAAATGAGGCCGAACCGCGATGAGAATCCCCCGTGTCAAATCCCGAAGAAACAGCCCTGGTTCCCAAGTCGTCTGGTAAGGATGCGGGTTTAGCCCCCCTCGTCCTCACCCTCGTCGAACTGATCCGCCAATTGATGGAAGCCCAGGTGATCCGGCGGATGGAGGCGGACACCCTCACGGACGAAGAACTCGATCGCGCCGCCGAAAGTCTCCGCCAACTCGAAGCCCAGGTGTTGCAACTGTGCGAAATTTTCGAGATCGATCCGGCGGATCTCAATATCGAACTCTCGGAATTCGGTTCCCTCCTGCCCAAATCCGGCTACTACCCCGGGGAAACGTCCCAAAACCCCTCCGTGCTCGAACTTCTCGATCGCCTCCTCAATACCGGCGTGGTGGTGGAAGGGGACTTGGATTTGGGTTTGGCTCAACTCAACCTCGTTCACGCTAAATTGAGGTTGGTACTCACCTCGAAACCCTTATTCGAGAACAGAACTGGGAATTAATATAACATGGGTTACGGTCTTTATCTGTATGGAATTTTACCCGCAACGCATCTCAACCCCCTGCACCTGCAAGGGTTGGACAAACAACCCGTCCACGCGCACAAAATAGGCCCGTTTATCTTCCTGTATTCCGACGCCCAACAGGAGCGCTATTTAGCCAGCCGCCGCAATTTGGTGGGACATGAAAAGGTTCTGGAACATTTCATGCAGGAAGGGTTTCGGACGATATTGCCGCTGCAATTTGGGTTGATCGTCAAAGACTGGGAAGCGGTGCGGGAACAACTGATCGAACCCCACGAGGAACAACTGCACCAACTGTTTGAAAAACTCGCCGGAAATCGCGAAGTCGGGGTGAAGGTATTTTGGGATGAAACCGTGGAATTGGAAAGGTTGATGGCGGAAAATGACGAACTGCGAGAACGGCGCGATCGCCTGGAGGGAAAGCCGCTGAGTATGGACGCCGTGATCGCGATCGGTCGAGAAATTGAAGCGACGATGGAAGGACGGAAAAATTATATTATTCAAGTCTTCCAAGATACGTTAAATTCCCTGGCGTTGGATTGGGTTGAAAATGATGCGATGACCAATTTGATGATTTTCAACGCCGCCTATTTGATCCCGTGGGATGCCGAAGCCAAATTCGGCGAGAAAGTGGAGGAAATCGACCGCCATTTTGAAGGACGTTTGCGGATTCGCTATAACAATTTCACCGCCCCATTTAATTTTGCCCAACTCGATTGATAATTCGGAGGAAAAACCAATGGTTTTACGTTTATTACTTTCCCCTCTCACGGCACCCCTCGATGGCATTGTTTGGATCGGAGAACAACTGTTAGAACGGGCGGAAGCCGAACTCGACGATCGCGACAACCTCAACAAACGACTCCTCGCCCTCCAACTCGCCTACGATATGGGCGATATTTCTGAGGAGGATTTCGACGAACAGGAGGAAGAGTTATTGCAACAAATTCAAGCGCTGGAAGAAGCGGAGAGGGAGGCGGAAAGAGAAGCGGAAGAATGACGGTTTAGAAACCGGGTTTCTTGAGATCCATTCGGTTGAAGTACCAAAGATTCAGATAGAAACCCGGTTTCTTCTATTGGGAGTGATATCAAATCCGGTTGAATGCTCGGAACAAAACGGGTTGGATATCCAAACCGCTTGGGAATCAATTCCCGAGGGCGCAAGCCAGGGGCCCCTACCAGCTCAAATCATCGGTCGATGATTGGGAAGAAACCAGCCGAGTCCACTTGAGTGGACTTTTGCTGTGAGCCTTGAAATTGATTTCAAGGCGGGTGAATTCGGAGGCGGTAACGGTTTTAGAAACCGGGTTTCTTCGATTAGGATCGGGAAAAAAACCTTGAAAACCCCGGGTCAAGACGGTTTCTCTTCCCTACACCCTACACCCTACACCCTACACCCTACACCCTACACCCTACACCCTGCGCGCAGCGCTATAACCCGCATTAATCAACTTTTTCTCCCGGGGCCGATCGCTCTCCAGGGGAGCATTCAAAGCCTCCTCAAGGGACGATCGCCCCAACCGTTCTTCCAGGATGTCCATCACTTCCCGGCCGAAATCGTTCGGGTTTCGCTGCCACGCTTCCAGACACACCTCGCCGAAAAACGACCCCAGCGGTTCCGGGTTCCACAGCAGTTTTCGCGCCGTCCAGGGCATCAAACTCATCGGGTCGTAATCGCGATCGAGGATATTGTTTTTGAAGGCGTATTCTTCCAGATGGGTGTGGGGTTGCAGCCCGATAAAGAAGATGGCGGGTTCGACTTTATCCCGTCCAAAAATTGCCTCCAACTCCCGGTGATAGGCGATGGTTTGGCGGATGGTGTCGAAGGTTTCGTCGATGACGTTGAACGAATAGTTGACCGAAACCAAATCGTTAAAACCCGCGGCCTTCAGATCCCGGCAATTTTCCAAAACGACCCGCAGGTTATAACCCATCCGCATTTTGCGGACCAGTTCTTGAGAGCCGCTGGTGATGCCGATTTCAAAGTAATTCATCCCCGTTTTTGCCATCAGGTCACACAGTTCAGGGGTGAGGTTGTCCGCCCGGATGTACGCGGCCCAGTGGATATCCTCCATGCCGGCGTCGAGGATTTTTTTGAGCAGTTCCACCGCATCATTGATGAACCGGCGGGCGGGGATAAATTGGGCGTCGGTAAACCAGAAATTGCGGATGCCGCGATCGTAGAGTTGCTTCATTTCCGCCACCACTTCCTCGGCGGGGTTGATGCGGACTTGTTTGCCCTCGATGACGGTGTAGACGCAGTAACAGCAGTTGTGGGGACAGCCGCGTTTGGTCTGGACGCCGATGTAGAAATCCCGATCTTGGAGATAGTATTCAAACTCGGGCCAGATGCGATCGATGTAGTCGTAATTGCAGGCGGTTTTTTCGATGTTGGCGGGTTTTTCGTGGATCATGCGATCGCGCGGCTGGGTTTGTCCCACCACATAACAGCGCTCGTCGGCAAAATCCTGGCCCCGCAACACCTTTTCCAACAGGGCTTCCCCTTCGCCCACGGAAACGATGGTTCCCAGGGGGAGAGAGCGCCCCAGTTGCTCGTAAAAGACGCTGACGGCACCGCCGCCGACAATCGTCCGGGCTTCGGGGTGGTAGCGTCGCGCCCGCTGCAAGCCCTGTTTAATTAAATTGGTATTGCGCCAGAGCTCGGTGTAGTAGGAGGCAGCCAACCGCAGGCCCCCCACGGCACCCCGCAATTTCACCAGCGGGTTTTTGGCGTAGTAAAATTCAAAGGCATTTTGCAGCGGGTTCCCGCCCCGACCGCCGACGGGGGCGTAAATTTGGATGTCCCGCCAGGAGAACACCAGCAGCGTCGGTTGAAAGTCGTCGATACAGGCGCTCAGGGCTTCCCGGTAGTCCAGGGGCGGGACGGCCCCCAGGTCGAAGATGCGCTGCTCGACGTCGGGAAACAGCTTGTGGACGTGATCGGCCAGGTAGACCACCCCGATGGGGAAGATGGGGTTGCAGGGAAGGCGAACGTAAAGAATTTTGTTGTCCATGATGGTGATTGGAGTCGATCCTGATGTGAGCTGCAAGATTTCAAAATTTGTCGATTTAACGGTTCCTTAACATAAATTAACAATATAGCTGTCTTTTTTCATCTTAGAATCGTTTATCAGCAGTTTCAATGCGATCGCATCTGAGCCGGAGCGTGTCGGCCGATCGCCAAGCCGGACGGAGCGATCGCGGCGATCGGGGAGGAGCAGCGAGCTGAGATAGATTCTGGGATCGAGCCGGAGTATTTTTCTGAAAACTGACGTTGCCCGTCTATCATCCGATCAAGGATTGGTAGTCGGGATTACAGCCAATGGGGATCGCAAAGTGTTAGTTTGGCAATATAACCAAACTCATATTGCAACGCTCCTTAATATGGCTCAGATTCTTGATCCCCTACCGTCTAACAGCCCCGGCCGCATTCTGTGCTGTTATGTAAACGCGACCAGCCACATTCAGATCGCCCGCATCAGCAATGTCGCCAACTGGTACTTCGAGCGGGTGGTGTTCCCGGGCCAGCGGCTCGTCTTCGAGGCTCTACCGGAAGCGCTGCTCGAAATCCACACCGGCAAAATGGCCAGCGCCATTTTATCCGACAAGATCCCCTGCACCCGCCTGCAAATTGACCAAGATCCCCCTTCCGCCGACGACGTGCATCCGAGTGCGGCAGCGCAAGCCTATCACGAACGGGTGACGGGACGTCTGGCACGCCAAGGGAAGCCGACAGCGGTGACGACCCCGGCGTTGAGTTCTGTTGACTAGAAACTTCAAAAAATCATTTTAATATGGATCGGGTTGATGGAAGCATTCTGTCGGCCCGATATTATGTTGATCGCCGCTCCGGCAATTTTGTCCTTCTCCGAGTCAAAATCACAATGGAATCCTCCCAACCCTTGAGCGAAGTTTTCCGCATTTCCCCCGTCGTGCGGATCACTTTGTTGAGCCTGTACGTCGCTCTCATGGTCCCCCTGCCGTTCCTCGCCGCCACCACGGATGCCCCCGTGTCTCCCCGCCTGCTGTGGGTGGGAATCGGTTTGGGGGGTTTGGCGCTATATGGCGCGTTGAGCGAACGGGTGATTTTGAGCGATCGCGCCATCGAGGTGACGTATCCCCGCTGGGTGCCGCGGCTGTTTCGGCGCGGCTGGTCCGTGTCCTGGGAGGAGGTGAAGGCCCTGCGCCCGAGAACCACGGGACAGGGGGGGCTGGTGTATTATTTCGTCACCGAGTCCGGAAAAGGGTATTTGCTCCCGATGCGGATCGCCGGATTTGCCAAATTGGTGGCGATCGTCGAGGAAAAAACGGGGATTGATACCTCCGATGTCCGCCCCCTCTCCCAGCCCTGGATGTATGCGATCCTGTTTGGCTGTACAGTGTTATTGCTGCTGGTGGATGCCTGGACGATTTCCACGGCACTCACTAACAATTAACAATTAACAATTAACAATTAACAATTAACTTTGGTTGTCATTGTCGCCCTCGACAGTTTTTAACTGAGAATGAAACAGCCCTGTCCTCCGATTCTGCGGCTCGAATCTTTGAGCCTTCAGTCTCCCATCGTTCTCGCGCCACTGGTGCGGGAGGTTTCGTCTGTGGTGCGATCGGGCGATCGCGTTGCCGTGGTGGGGGCTGCGGGGGCGGGAAAAACCTCTTTGCTGCGGTTGTTGAACCGGCTGAGTGCCCCGACTTCGGGGGCGATTTACCTCGACGATCGCGACTATCAAACTCTGAATCCGATGGCGTTGCGGCGGGAAATTACCCTCGTTTTGCAGGAGAGCAAACTGTTGGGAATGACGGGACTCGACGCGATCGCCTACCCTTTGAAATTGCGGGGACTCGACGCCGAAGAGATTGAAAAACGGGTCAATTTGTGGATCGAACGGTTGGAAATACCGGGGGAGTGGTTGGGGCGATCGGAGGTGCAGCTTTCCGCCACCGAGCGGCAGACGATCGCGATCGCCCGGGGGTTGGCGATCGAGCCTCGGATCTTGGTTTTGGATGAACCGACGACCGACTTAGACCGGGCGCAACAGAAGCGTCTGGCTGATATTTTAACACATTATAGGGAGGGGGAAACGGCGGCGATCGTGGCGACTCGCCACCCCGATTTTGCCCGCGAGTTCGCCACCCGAGTTTGGCACCTTCAAAATGGCGAATTGGTGGGAGATAGTCCCGCCGGGAATCTCGACTGGAAGCGGTTGAGCGAATCTTTACAAAAAAACGATTCTCAAATGTCCCGAGAGTGGGACGAGTTGTAATATCAAGTCCGGTTATTTAGCCGCACTAACTCTCAAATCATCTGAATAGGATTGGAGTTCTACTCTTTTTTAGAAATCAGTCAAGGGGATTTTGCGGATCTTGGTGTCAGTATTTGGGTCGCGACGAAAGGCGAGAACGTCTTGCAACAAACGCCAAGCCGTCGGAGAAAACAAAGCCGGGAAGAGCAACCCGATCGCCTCGAAAGGACGCTTGCCTTTGAGGGCAATTAACCCCCAATAAAGTTGCAGGTAGGCGTTGACACTCACCAGCTTGGGCAGTTTGTGCCGGTGGGGAGCGCTCACCAATTCATAGATTTTCGTTTTGATGAGAATGTGGGTTTCCAACCGTTTTTGGAAAGGGAGTCGGTAGTTGTAAGCCCCCTGCCAAGTCGTCCGGTAAGCCAAACATTTCTGGATAAAAATTGCGTCGCCGAATTGGGCAATATTCGCCCAGGATTCGATATCGTCAAAATTGACATCGAAACTGCTTTTCCAACCACCTGATCGCAAAAATGCCTCCCGCTTAACGGCGACTTGTACCGGCGTTCCGAACGGCACTTGTTCGATCAACATACCGTAGTGAATATCTTCCTGGGGAATGTAAAAAGCCGGTTTGGGGCCGATGGTTTGGGTGTAGCTTTGTTCCTGTCCGTCGAGATCGACATTGGCAGTCCTGACTGAACAGATGACGGCGTTCGGACATCGGACGATCGCCCGGGCGATGGTTTCCAAACAATCCGCCGCCAGATAATCATCGTCGTCCAAAAATTTGATCCAATCTCCCCGGGCGATCTCAACTCCCACGTTCACACTTTTGGAGTGACCTTGATTGCTGGGATTGCGATGGTAAACCAATCGACAATTCTCTTGTGGCGACCAAGTTTCGACCCGTCGCTTCATGTAAGATTCGGTTTCGTCAATCGAACAATCATCCACGACGACCACTTCGCAGGGTAAGGTCTGAGACAGGGCGGAGTTGATGGCGCGATCGAGCAATTCGAGACGGTTGTAGGTCGTAATTAAAACCGTAAAGGATGGTATGTTATCAGACATCTCAGCTCTTTTATTGTAAGTCTAAACATTGATCGCGAACTGTTCACTTGATTGACCATTGTATCAAATCAATGAGTTGGAAAAAAATGGGTCAGGCGAATGGAACTCGCCCTTTTGTAGCAGTCGCCGGGGTGCCATATTTGTCCGATGAGATAGCAACCGCCAGGGTAGTTAGGACATCCTAAAATCCCGAAATCTCCCAATCATAAGCGATTCAC
>JBNGCR010000237.1:0-7373 GCA_050045915.1 Limnospira sp. | reverse complement strand
CTTTTTATTTTATATAGCAACGAGCGCTCACGTGGTTACAGTTGAAATGGGGTCAGAAATTTTCAAACCCTTATAGAAAAGCCGTTTCAGTTTCCGACTCCCTAATACCGACTGCCGAGGACCGCGCGCAGCGCTATAGCTCTGAGTTGGCAGCTTTCAGGTATCGGCTTTCGAGTACCTGGGGGGATGGATGTCGGGGGAGAATCTCAAATCAGGGCGCAAGACGCGGCGCCCCTACAATCCCCACACCCGATTTAAATCGCCGCGAAGAATTCTTTCGACTTGACCGGATCGGGGTTCATCGTCTTTTCGCCCGGTTGCCACCCCGCCGGACAGACTTCGTCTGGGTTGGTTTGGACGTATTGGATGGCCTGGAGGGTGCGGAGGGTTTCATCGACGTTGCGGCCGAAGGCGAGGTTGTTGATGGTGGCGTGTTGGATGATGCCGTCTTTGTCGATGATGAACAGGCCGCGGAGGGCGATGCCGGCTTCGGGATCGAGGACGTTGTAGGCGGCGCTGATTTCTTTTTTGATGTCGGAGACGAGGGGATAGTTGAGGTCGCCGACGCCGCCGGACTTGCGATCGGTTTGAATCCAGGCTAGGTGAGAGAATTCGCTATCGACGGAAACCCCGAGGATTTGGGTGTTGATGGCGGAAAATTCTTCGGCGCGATCGCTGAAAGCGGTGATTTCCGTGGGGCAGACGAACGTGAAGTCCAACGGATAGAAGAATAAGACCAGGTACTGGCCGCGATAGTCGGATAATTTGATGGTTTTGAATTCTTGGTCGATCACGGCCGTGGCGGTGAAATCCGGTGCGGGTAAGCCGACGCGAATACACTCGTTGGTCATAACTTGAGAGTCTCCTTCAGCAGAGTACGGGCTGAGTTTACAATTTGTTACGAGAATATCATACTCGAAACGACTTCAAAAAAGTACACGCCCCTCGGAACTGGGAGGCGTGATGGGATGAATGTTGAATGGCTCTGGCGGGATTTGAACCTGCGACCTTGGGCTTATGAGTCCCCTGCTCTAACCACTGAGCTACAGAGCCACGTTTCTCAACAGTTTTTAACTATAGCACGTTTACAAAATAAAATGCAAGCGATCGCGGACAAAAAATATCAGCAGGGGAACGGAAGCGGGAGACATTCCCCCGTCCGTTCCGGGCAACCCCTTCGGGCTTACTCCTCGGGCAAGAGGGCCATCGGGTTGACGGCCCCTTGTCCAGAGGGGTGAATCTCAAAGTGCAGGTGGGGCCCGGTGCTGCGCCCGGTGCTGCCCATCTCCGCAATTTGCTGCCCTTGGGTCACTTTTTGGCCTTTGTTGACCAGAATGCGGTGGTTGTGGGCGTAGAGGGTCAGACTGCCGTCGGGGTGTTCCAACTCCACCAAGTTCCCGTAACCGCCGCTGTTCCAACCGGCGTAGGTGACAACTCCGGGGGCCGCCGCCACGATGGGAGTCCCGATGGGGCCGGCGATGTCAATTCCCCGGTGCATCCGCCCCCAGCGCCAGCCGTAGCCCGATGTCAAAATTCCTTCGGACGGCCAGATATAGCCGTTGAAGCGCATCGAGCCTCCCGGCAAGTAAACGTCCGGGCCGGGGAGGGGGGGCAGGTCGGGGGAGACGATGCGGCCGATCGCCGGATTTTGGAGGGGGTCGTAGGCATCAGCCCCCAGGGGAGCAGTGGCGACCACCGCTTCCCGATCCTTATCGCCCTCCGGGCGACGGGCGACTTCCTGGGGCGAGGGGGCGGTCGCCGTCCCGTTCTCCGGGTCTTTTTGAGGGTCGTAAGCGGCCGGGTTGAATTCGGGATTGATGCGGTGGAGGGGAAGGTCAGGGGATGGGGCGGCGACGATTTGGGTAGGTTCTTCGATCGCGTTTTCTGAGTCTTGAGAGAGACTGACGGCTTGATACGAATAGGTGCGATCGAATTGTTCGGCGCGGTATTCCGCCCGCAGTCGCTCGACTTCCGATCTCAGGCGGTCGGTGTAGAGCTTCGTGGTGGGTCTATTGTTGAGAGATGCCAATTTGCGAGGTGTCGAATCGGACTCGCGGGAGGATAAATCTTTGGACTCGCCGACTTCCGGATCTTTGGCGGAGTCGGGAGAGATGGGGGTGAAGTCTTTTCCGAGTTTGGGAAGGCGATCGCTTCCGGTGTCAAAAGATCCGTCGGCTAAATTCAATTTGAGTCCGACGGGCTTGGTCAAATTACCCTGAATTTCGGACGGAATCACGGAGGGGATCACGGTCTGACTCAACCGAGATCGCACGGACGCTCCGCCGAGATCCCCCTCGGAACCGCCCACCTCGGGAAGGCGGGATACCATTTTGTCCCCGTCGAGTCGGAAGCCCTCCCACTTGAGAGCATCTGCCCGGGTACCGTGCTTTTGGCGATCTAAATCATCACTCAGGAGCTTGGGAATCTTGAGTTCTTGGTTGACCTTGATGAAGTTAGGGTCGCTCAGATGGTTGGCGGTGAGAATGTCGGCCACCGCCACCCCGTAGATCCGGGCGATGCGATCGAGGGTGTCTCCCGAATCCACCTGATAGACCACGGAAATGGACGGATTGAGATCAGCATCGATCACCAGCGGCCCCGGTATCTGCCGTGTCGCATCCGGTAGCGTTTGGGGGGTGCGATCGCCGAGTTGTTCCGTGCGATCGTCGATCGCGACTGCATCAGACTCGAAGGAGAAAGACTTATCTTCAGATTTTGACAAAGACGGTTCCGGGACGACAACGGCCCCCAGATTCGTCGGCTCGTCAACCTCGATCTCGGTTTCCCCGTCGCCGGCCGCCACGGAGGATGGCGTTTCATTGAGGCCGGACATCGGCGCGGCGTTGTTGGATTCTGTCAGATTTCTCAAAATCGACGGTTGCCAATCCGAGCGGCCTGATGCCGAGTTTTCCATCTCGGTGCCAGTGGCATCGCCGGAAATTGGCTGCATCGCTTGCGTCGGTTCGAGAGCTGGCGGTTCAGTGGCAGCACTACCCCCTTCGGGAAACAGAAGACCTGATGCAATAGCTAAACCCAAGAAGGCGGCAGAGGTTTTGACCTTGCTTGCGCCCGGGACTGTGACCTGTTGTGAAGTTTCCACGTTCATATGAGTATTTAGGGGACCCGTGACAACAGGTTGCTCGTTGTGTGGAACTGTTCCTTTCAAAGAACGACCTCCTATGGAGAAGCGCTTAAGACTGTCCTTGAAGCACTCAAGGAACTTGAATCGGTGATATAAATTACGCTGATGTGCGATCTAAATCACTGACAGCAATGTTGCTTACGTCAGATTACCTTGCTTTTCTATTTTCGACAAGCTATCCGAATGGATGGCCGACAAAGGGCTTGAGAGCGACTTTTGAGAATTGTCCGATTTCCCAAACGCCATCGGCTTCAGACCGCTTTCGGAAAAGGCCGGCGGGAACCGATCGATCCCGATGAGACTCTACACCAAATTTCTCAAAAAACACAACTCCCTCCGAATCGCCACCGATCGCTCGCCGAGGGTTTCATACAGGGACTCGAACTGAAGTTTCAAATGGTCGATCGCCTGACCGGTCAATCGTTGACCCCATTGAAACCCCACACAAAACCACCCGTTGTCAGATGACTAAAATCTATCACCGTCCGTTGGCCCATCAATCCGGGTATTTATAAAAAAAAGTTATAGCGTGGGAAGGTGGGAGTGGGGGGGGTCTGAGAAAGAAAATGAATTGTCAATTGTCAATTCTTGCCCACCCCCTAATTCCCATCGAGATAACCGAGTTGTCTGCGGGCCTCGAACAAACCCACCGCCGCGCTGACCGAGAGGTTGAGGCTGCGGACTTTCCCCGCGACCATCGGGATGTAGAGCGTCGCGTCGCAGATGTCGAGGATCTCCGGGGGGAGTCCGGCGGTTTCGCTGCCAAACAACAGCCAGTCGTCGTCCCGAAACTGGAAGCGGGCGTAGTTGTGTTGTCCCCGGGTGGTGAATCCGAGCCACCGCCCCCCCCGTCGCTGGTGGGCGGTTTGAAAATCTGGCAGTTGGGGATGGTACTTGAGGGGAACGTTAGGCCAGTAGTCGAGTCCGGCCCGTTTCAGGTAGCGATCGCTGATTTCAAATCCCAGGGGGCCGACCAGGTGTAACTCCGTCTGGGTCGCCGCGCAGGTGCGGGCGATGTTGCCGGTATTTTGGGGAATTTGGGGGTAGACGAGGACGAGTTGGGGCATGGCCGGTTGGCGGCTTTGGGGACATCAATTCGGGAATATCCATCTATTGTTTGCGGAATTTCCCCGACAAACCTGTAGAACTATAGTTTTTCTTTATATTATGAACTGAAAAGCAAGCATAAGATATATTGATGGGTTCTTTGCACCGACCCGTCAGCCCGCCAGGAGCTGGCAAATCTTATCTTCGAGATCTTGTTCTTGGCCGGTCATCTCCGCGATCGCCTCCCGGAGAATTTGCCGGGAATCCGCCCCTGCCTCAAAGCGCTGCACCCACTGTTGCGCGGTGTTTCCCTCCCGCAAAATCTTTTTCAGGGGGGAGAGAAAACAGCTAAACCCGAGCCGTTTCGCCGCCGGCCAAACTTCTTCGTATAAACCCTCGATCCAGTCCCGGGCCAAAATCGTGCTGCCATCTTTCCAATGTTTGAGTTCGGCATCGAGGCTCCGGGCCGCGACCGCTTCCTCATTGGCGTCCGTCAGCGCCACCAGGTCTTCCGGGACGGTACTGAGGATCAGGGGGTCTAAATCGGGGGTTTCCATCATCTGCCCCAATCGAGCTTCGAGTAAAGCAGTGACAGCCAGCAGGGCGATGGGATTCACGATCAGGTCGCAAATTCTCAATTCCAGGCGGTTGAGGCTGTAGGGGCGGCGATCGCCGTTGGGCCGCACCGAACACCACAGATGGCGGACATTTTTCATCGTCCCCGCCTCCAACTGTTCCTCGGTCCAGCGGATGTAGTGGGCGTGGCTCTCAAACAAGGGGACGTGGCTCGGAGTCTTGGGGAACAGGTGCCAGCGGGTCGAGTGGTAGCCCGTCGCCTCCCCGTCCAAAAACGGCGAAGAGGCGCTCAAAGCCAAGTACAGCGGCGCCTCGACCCGCACCAGCCGCACGGCCCGCATCAGTTCTTCCGGATCTTCGATGCCGATATTGATGTGGATGCTGGCCGTCACCACGGTCGTACCGTAGGTTTCCTCAATGTAGGCGTGGTAGGGGTTGTTCGGGTCGGACCGGTAGAAACGCTGGCTGTCCCCCAGGGATAACGTGCTCCCCGGTACGATCGTGTAGTCTCCGAGTTGTTTTAAATAGTTTCGCAAATTTTGGCGGGGTCGCAGCAGGGCGCACAGGGAGCGATCGTAGCTGCAAATCGGTGCCGTGATATATTCCACATTGCGGCTGTCAGGCTCTCGAACAAAACCGTCCAGATTTTTGACAATCCGATCCGAGAAGCCGACAATCTCACCTTCCGGTGTGCCGGTATACATTTCAACTTCAAAGCCTTTTGGCAGTAGCACGTCGGCCCCTCACATTCAGATTTCATTAGATTTGACATCGAAGATCTCGGCATCGCAGGGCATTTGTATTGAACCCCGCCTGGACTACCGATTTTGTCACCGCTTTTCCGGGGTTCCCCTGTCCGACTTCATCGGGGGTCGGCGGCCGAGACTTCAGCCAGATTCTAGCACAGATCCGGATTCCCACGGGAAAACACTTTCGGGTTCGGAAGGATTAAAGATATAGTCATAATCAAATTCGAGGGCGTGAATGTGGCGGGTGACAGAAAAGCCGCAGTGGACGATCCGATCAGTGGTAAACGTCGCCATAATTAAAGCCAACAGTTTGTGGGGGCTGACGTCCGGCTGCTTGACGTAGTAATCCCGCTTGGCGAAGAACACTTTTTCATCTTTGGGCACGATCAGCCCGTTGATGCGGTGGGCGTGCTGAATCGGTTTGATATATTTTTTGATGAATTCATCCTGACTTTTTTGTAGGCGGGATAGGCGTTCGTGTTGCAGCCAACTCATCTGAAAGATCAGTTTGATGAGTTCAAATCCGACGATATAATTGAAAACCCGATCTTTTTCGTTGGGACTCAAAACCAACTTCAGGGCGGATTCTAAATAGATGTCGGGCTGGCAGCGGGCATCTTGGGCGGAGTGGATGTAGAATTGTCGGATATATTTTCTCAGCACCGCTTCGGTCAGGGGAGTGGAAATTTGGAACCATCTAAAATATCGCCGAATCCGATTGATCGAATCGATATCTTCGAGCAATTTTGACACCAGACCGTCGGCGGTGTAATCATCTAAAAATTCGGCTTGCTTTTCCGGGGGTGAGGCACAAATAATGTAGCAGAGAGACAGGACGTAACGTCGCTGATTCCAAGGTAAACTTTCCGCCCAATGTTGCACTTCTGGGGGAAGCTGTTCAAATAAAACATTATTTTTGAGGGGAGTTAAAAGATCGGCACTCGGCTCGGGTTGCATGGCAAGTTTCTGGAACTGTCCTACGGTTTATTTTAGCTTACCGGCATTATAATGGGTTGCCTCTGTCCGTCAAATGTAATGGGATTTACAGTCATTCCGGACGCCGATCGCTCGCCGTCCGGAATTCAGTCAAATTGCCGGTATCTCGCCGAATTTTCAGATCGCCCGATTCCGGTCTATTTCAGGAATCCTTCCAGCGGCGGCTGATAATTTTCTGAAGGGCCAAAACCAGCACGATCGCGGCGACAATTCCCCCCAGAATCGGCAGGGAAATCGCCAAAACCGATAAAATCACCGCGGCCAGTAACTCCATCGTGGACAGCAGGGGATTAGCGATGCCCCCCGTCGCCATCGTCGAGGCGACCCGGGTGATGCCGGTCAAAATTTCGATGATACCGGCCGTGACGCCTCCCAAAATTATCGAAATTGCCCACATCCACTGGGGGTCCATCGGAGGCAGGAACGCGGCGACCATCAGGCTGGCGGTCGCGATCGCGACCGGGGTTTCCAGGACATCGAGGCCGTTGTCGAGGCCGGGGATGAAGTACAGGAAGGCTTCGATCACCAAAGCCCCGGCCGCCACCGCCAGCCCCATTTCGGTTCCCAAAATTGCCAAATCCGGGGGCAGTTCAAATTCCCCGTAGATCGCCGCCGTACTCAAAATCAGGGGCGGGACGAAAACCCGAAACCCGCAGGCGGCACTCAGGCCGATCGCACAAAGAATTCCTAACCAATGGTTCATGACAAATTACGCGCAGGAGAAGGGCGACAAATCGGGAACGACAGCAAAACAGAAAGTCTGGGGGACCGAATGTCTCGCGCCGATTTTCCGGGGGACGATCCCATTCAACCACCGGCATTCGCACCGCGCCTCCGACTGTCGGTTGAAAAAAACTCCTCAC
>JBNGCR010000236.1:0-7572 GCA_050045915.1 Limnospira sp. | reverse complement strand
TCCAAATTCTCACCGGGTAAAATTTGTTTGGTGTCCGGGACGGCGGCGGGTTTGAGGGCGGGTTTCCGCTTCGGTGGGGGCGTTTTGGCGGCGTTGATTTTCGCCTGTTCCAGCCAGTCCACCAAAATCACTTCCACCTCTTCGATGGTTTGGTTGTCTTGCAGTTCCGATCGCAGCGTATCCATAAACCGCGTCACCAGCCGCTGCTGCAATTCTTGGGCGATGGGATCGGGTATTTTCGTTTGGGAGGCTTCGTAGGATTTTTTGGGCTGCTGGGTGACGATCGCGGTAATTCGCGTCACCAAATTTTCGGTAATTTGATCGGGAAGTCGCCGCAGGAAGGGGATGCGTTGCAGGCGCCGGGCGATCGCGGACTGTTGGACGGAGCGATCGACTTGGTAATATAAAAACGCCTCCAAATCCGGTTGCACTTCCGGCAAAACGTGGCAGGCGGTGACTTGCAACAGTCGGCTCGCGATCGCGCTCAGTTGGGCGACATCATCATCTTCTGTCTCGGGTTTGGATTCCTGGGGGGATTTGAAAACGGCTTTTCGCAGGGTGCCGCCACTGACGGTGGATTGCAGTTGGTTGATGCCTTGATTGACGGTGACTTGAATTAATTCGTCGGAGAAGCTGGCGATCACTTTCAGGCGAATTTGGGCGCGGAGGGGCGCCATGTCGGGCAGTTTGGCGCGATCGAGGCGGATGAAAGCAGGAATCAAACGGGTGAGGCGGGCGATGGGAATGAGTAGAAATAAATGGTGCCACAATTGTCGAATTGCTGCCCCGACGGTGAGGGTGGGATTTCGGGAACGGATAAACCAAATTTCGATCATAAAGATCGCCCAAAAGATAAATAACCAGGGCAGATCTACCAACCAAAAGCGATCGATAAATTCGCCGTTTATTCCCAGGTGTCGGAAGTACATCGACTGCATCAGCAGGGAAACTTCCTCGTCAAAAAAAGCGAGTTCGGATTGCCATCCCTCCCGTTCCAAGTTCTCCACACTCCAGAAGGTTCTAAAGGCTTCTTTGGAGGATTTGTCCGCCCACAGCACTTCGGGGGAAAGAATATCTAAAACGCCGATTGAGTAGAGAAATTGTAGGGTCGGTGTCAGGTGTGATGTGGAGGAGGGATCGCGGCTGAAGATGTGCTCGATCATCCGATATTTGATGTGGGCGAGAATTCCCAGGGTGTCTTGAGCTTGCACCATGAAATCGCGATTGATCATCTCGACGCTGAGTTCCCGAAGTTGTTCTAACATCGGTTCGACTCGGGGAGAATTTAAGCCCTCGTAGTTGAGGACGGCCTGCAAATCCGTGACGGCGATCATATAATTTTGGGCATCCCGATAGGGTTCGATTCCTTTGATCAGGTCGTATCCCAAAAAGGGTTCGTATAGCGTTAAAATATATCGTATATTTAAATTGAAAAATTCCAGGGCATTTTCCCACCCCACCTCGGCGAAATAGTCCCGACTCCAAAAGGTATTTAGCGCCTCTCGGAGATCGTCGGTTTCGAGATGTTCGGTGAACCGAGTTTGGATCGCCCCCCAACTTCCGTAGGCATCTCGGACGCGGAAAGGCGGATTTTCGATCAGGATCTCGATGCCGGACTGTCGCAATTGGGCCAGGAGGGGTTCGACGTCGGGGGAGTCCAACCCCTCTGTTTCGAGGGTATTTTTGAGGCGATCGACTAATTGTAAATAGTCTTTTTGGGGGCTGTCGGTGCGGGTTTGGTGGTAGCGATCGAGGCGTAAATAGGAACTGCGGTGTTTGATATAAGTGAGGTCAAATATGACCAGGGTGACATTGGCGAGGATCAACAGGGCGATCGCGCGATCGTAAAATAGGCGAAGTTGCGATCGCACCGCATCTCGATTGGGAAAATATTTCCGTATCGCGGCGGAGAATGGCGGAAATGAAATGAGTTTCTGACCAAACACCGCTTTTTTCCTCCCTTCCCCTTGGGTGTACGACTAATCTCGTCGGCGATCGCGATCGACCCCATCTTACAGTATAGCGGATCTCGGTATCATTTATTCTTCGACCTTCGTAAATTTTCGCCTTCTACATTTCGCTTTTAATTTTTTTGCAAAATTCCAAGAAGGTTTGAAAACTTTTTAAATGATCGGGATTTTTGACGACTCTTTTCTTGAGTTCGTCCAAGTAATACTGTTTCTGAGCCTCCCCCGGTCTTTTTTTGGTATAAATGATATTTTTTGCTATAAAAATTTCTCTCAAATATTCAAAATGAAAGTCGGCATGATTTTTCATATTATACTGACCCATCAATTCCGGATCGTTTTGAGAAACGTCATAATAACTAACATAATCTGACAATGGATATTCCTGGGGTTGCCTCGAATCAAAAATTTTACGATTTCCCAACAGCCAAGTTTCTATACATCGATTCTGTGCAATAATTATAATTTCTGTTTCGCTCAAATTAATATTTATATCTTTGATAAAATTTTCAATATAACTCACTCGTTCATCGACGGTATCTTCATCTACATCTACACAAATCACCAAATAATCATAATTGTTGGTTTCATTAATTTTGTTAATTGCATTATCTAGACCATCATATAAAATATTGGGATAACCCCTGCCACTAATGATATAATAGTTGTTTTTGATCGCTTGATCATGATAATCAACTCTTTCAAGTTCGGGGATAAGATACTCAAGCCATTTGGGATAAATCTTCTTTTCTGTACTTCGTCCCTCCACCAAAAAGTAAATATTCATTCATCGTCCTCATCTTCAAGAATATTGATTAAATCAATAAACGCTTTTTGTCGCGATTCTGAAATATGAAAATCTTTGGCATTTTTGACTGTTACCAAGCTGCCTTGTCGAGTCACGATTTTCCAAAATGCCGGACTGATATTGTTAATGATATACGGATGATGACTGGTAATAATGAATTGTGAATTCTGATGATTCAAAATCAAATCGGTCACACTATCCATACAATTGACACCCAAACTATTCTCAAATTCATCAATTAGAATGACAGAATTATCGGGAGATAAATACAACTCGCTGATATACATCAATGTTTTGTACATTCCCGATGAAATATTGTCAATCCAGGTCGATACGCCTTTTTCTTTAATGCTGACAATCGTCGCCTCTTTTAAGAGTTGAGATAAAGCGATCGGTAACTCTTCATTTTTAATGGTTTCAATCTTAATGTCAGATACCTTATTAAAAATATTGGTAAAAGTTTTTTTGATGATTGCAAACTCTCGGGGCAGTGTTCGATATAGTATGGCTAGTTTGACGAAAATCGGAAGATCACTTTCCTTGAGTGTTGACAAAGAAGCATTTTCATATTTCTTAAAAATAGAAACTGGCAGTCGCCACATTTGATCGAAATCACGCTCTGAGTCAGTCAGAATAATTTTATCTAACTCTTCTTTGACGGGAATGATACTGTCTTCTTGCTTGAATAATTCTATAACACTTTCAAAAGGAGAGAGTTTTGGCGTTTTTACATCATCAAAAAATATTTCTTCTCCTGTCCTTTCTACGAGAGTCTTTCCGTTACATTGTAATTTCTCGTGGAGAATTTTAACTGGCTCGTTTTCGTCCGAATCAGTATCAATCGGTGTAATATTTTCTTTTGTTTCAAATTGACCACTCCAATGATACTCAATATTTTGATTCGTCTCAAAACAAACACTCCATTGGACTCCATTCATCGGTTTACCATTGGCGATCGCTTTTAACCGACGGATTGATTTTAAGATTTGCGTTTTTCCGGCTCCGGACACCCCAACCAGTAGATTCAGATTGGGCAAAAACTCGACCGGTTCCAGTTTCCATTGATATTCATCATCAAAATACTCTAATTTTTTAATTTTCATATTGGCATCAGTTAATCTACACCATATTACAGTATGCCGGATCTCGGTATCATTTATTCCTCGACCTTCGTAAAATCGACACCCTCGTATAAATCGCCGAAAGGAATTTCAAATTCTACCGAATCAAATTTCAATAAATTATCCTCGCCCTCGTACTCAGTCAACACCCATTGGCCGACTGAGTTTTTAACAAATTGCATGACATAGAATTGTTTGGGGTCGATTAAAATATATTCCTTCATTTCCGGAGTCGAACGATAGTATTTGAATTTATCACCCTGGTCATAATTTTGGGTCGATTTGGATAAAACTTCCGCGACAACTGAAGGATTCATCACGGTGGTTTTTCCTTTTCCGGCATAGACGGGTTCGCCCCGAATCACCATGACATCCGGATAAGTGTATTGTCGATATCGGGGAATCCAAACTTTGACATCGCCGATATAAACGCGAAAATCCTTTTTCCGAAGTGCGAATCTCAGATAGGCGTACAAACTGCCCGCCACTTCGTTATGATTGGTCGTTCCGCCTGTCATGGGAATAATCTTTCCATCTCGATATTCGTGTTTAACTTCGGATTTTTCTTCGAGTTCCAAATATTCTTCTGGCGTATAGTAACGAGTTTCCGTGATAACCATATATTTTGATTGAAATCTATTGCACCGGAATCGGAATAGAATTAACTCGTTGTTGCGCTTTAGCGCCCCCGAAAGGGGCTGAAGCACAACAACTCAACCCCAACTTACCGCCGCTTTGATGTCGTCTTCTTCTTCGCCGCCTTAGCCGCCTTTTTCGCCGCCTTCTCCGCCGCTATTTTAGCCTGCCGTTCCTGTTCCTTCTCCTCGGCGAGTTTGTCGAGATAGTAGTGGTAATCCCCCAGATAGACGCGGAATTCACCGTCGCGGATTTCCACAATTTTGGTCGCCACTTGGGAGATAAAATAGCGATCGTGGGAAACCAACAAAACCGTCCCGTCGTAATTCTGGAGCGCTTCCTCCATCATCTCCTTGGCCGGAATATCCAAGTGGTTCGTCGGCTCGTCCAACATCAGCAAATTGACCGGTTGCAGCAACATTTTCGCCAGGGCCAGCCGCGCCTTTTCTCCCCCGCTCAACGCCTGCACTTTTTTAAACACCGTTTCCCCGCTGAATAAGAACCGGCCCAACAGCGTGCGGACTTCCTCATTTTTCCAGTCGGGAACTTCGTCGTGGATGGTTTCCATTACTGTCCGGGTCAAGTCCAGAGCCTCGGCTTGGTTCTGTTCAAAATAGCCGGGGATGACGTTGTGAGAACCCAGCGTCACCGTCCCTTCCGTGGGTTTTTCCATCCCCATCATCATGCGGAGCAGGGTGGATTTGCCGCAGCCGTTGGGGCCGAGAAACGCCACGCGATCGCCCCGTTCGATCTCCAAATTCGCCCCCAAAAATAGGATCTTTTCGTCGTAAGTATGAACCAAGTCTTTGATTGTCACCACCTCCCGGCCGCTGCGGGGGGCGGGGGGAAACCGGAATTTCAACGTCTTCAAAGAACCCGTCGGCGCTTCGATGCGCTCGACTTTTTCCAGTTGCTTTTCCCGGCTTTTCGCCTGGGTGCTGCGGGTGGCACTGGCGCGGAATTTTTCGACAAATTCCATTTGCTTGTCGAGTTCCTTTTGCTGCCGTTCGTAGGCCGTCTGTTGGGCGACTTGGCTCTCCGCTTTTTGTTGTAAATACGCCGAATAATTGCCCAAGTAAGTCTGGGAAACGCCCCGCTCCGTCTCCACAATTTGGGTGCAGAGGCGGTCTAAAAATTCCCGGTCGTGGGAGACGATCACCATCGGCGTCGTCAGGCCTTTTAAATAGGTTTCCAACCATTCGATGGTTTCCAAATCCAAATGGTTGGTCGGCTCGTCCAGGAGCAGCAAATCGGGGGCTTGGAGGAGGATTTTACCCAAACTCATCCGCATCTGCCAGCCGCCACTGAAGGCGCTCACCAAGCGATCGCCGTCTTCGATTTCAAACCCCATCTCCGGCAGAATTTTCTCGATTTTCGCCTCCAAACCGTAGCCGTCCAAAGCCTCAAATTTCCGCTGCAGCCGGTCTAATTCGTGGATCAAGTCGTCGAGGCGATCGGGGTCGGCGGTTTCCATCTCCCGCTGCACCCGGCCCAGAGCCTCGTGGGTGGCGTTGGCTTCCGTGAATACCGTCCAAAATTCTTCCCGCACCGTGCGCCCGGGATCGACTTCAAATTCCTGCGTCAGATAGGCGATGTGGAGGCTCGACGGGCGGATCACTTCCCCGGAGGTGGGTTCGGTTTCCCCGGCGATAATTTTGAGTTGGGTGGATTTTCCCGCCCCGTTGACTCCGACTAAACCGATGCGATCGCCGGGTTTGACTTCCCAGTTGATATCTTTGAGGACGGTTCCCGTGGGGTAAATTTTGCTGATGTGTTCGAGTCGCAGCATCGAAAGTCTCCTAAGACGACAACGGGGGAGTGAGGGCGAGACAAATTGAGCGGTCTAAAATCCCTCGCCCGCCTTGCATCTTAACAAAATTTAACCCCTTCTGGCGGTGAGGCGATCGCTCCCGAAGGTCAGGAATTTTCTTCTGCCTGCCGCTGCTGATAAGTCGCCTTGGCCTTTGCGATCGTCTCCTCAAATACCGCCGGGTCCCAGGGTTTCGTAATACAGGCAAAAATATCCGCCGCTTTCAGCGTTTCTCCCGAGGGGTCGAGCATTTCCGCCGAGTAACCGCTGAGTAAAATTCGGATCGTCGCCGGAAACGGGGCGACGGTTTTCCGCAAAAATTCGATGCCCGTCATTTCCGGCATACTCTGATCGGAGATGACGATCGCCATTTCTCCCTCGGTTTCCAGCAGTTCCAACGCCGCCGTCGGACTTTCGGCTCGAAATACCCGAAATTCTCGGCGAAACGTCCGATACAGCAAATCCAGATTATCGGGTTCGTCGTCAACCACCATCAATTTGAGTTTGTTTTTGGGCATCTCTCAACTTTAGTCTGAATTTGCCAAGGTTCCCGACCGTGAGCAAAGTCCCCATCACCTCAAATTCAATCGGGTCACTTCTCGCCGAACAGAAACCACAGTTTGTCCCTTAATTATCTTATCGAACTGTTTATTTTCAGGCAAAATGTGGGGGTGGGGTGTGGGGTGTGGGGTGTGGGCGGAGGAAGCGGAGGGGGCGGAGGGGGCGGAGGGGGCGGAGGAAGCGGAGGAAGCTAAGGGAGCGGAGGAAGCGGAGGAAGCTAAGGGAGCGGAGGAAGCGGAGGGAGCGGAGGAAGAATAGAAACGGGTGGAACATCCAGACCGCTTGGGAATCAATTCCCTTTTCTTGTAGCGAAAATCATCTGAAGATGATTGGGGAGTTTGTACGGTTCAAAAACTGGCTCTGATATGGCAACCGCCTTGGCGGTTCGGACAATCAATGTCCAACTGAGTCCACTTGAGTGGACTTTTGCTGTGAGCCTTGAAATTCATTTCAAGGCGAGTGAACTCAATTGGCAGATCTGTCCCAACCGTTCTGGCGATCGCTATATCAACTTGCTCCCTCCCCTGCCTCCTGTGCCTCCCCTGCCTCTTCCGCCCCTCCGCCTCTCTCCCCAAAAAAAAGGCGGGACTCGCCAAAGTCCTCGCCGGGATGGAACGGAAATCGAAAATTAGACCGATGCGGTGGTGGTCGATTCGGCCAACTCCGCCA
>JBNGCR010000235.1:0-7757 GCA_050045915.1 Limnospira sp. | reverse complement strand
AATCATCTTTAGATGATTTTTGCTGTTAGCTTGGGAATTGATTCCCAAGCGGTCTGGATGTTCAACCCGTTTTTATTGAATCGTGGTAAACTCAAAAAAAGTCAGTGCTTGAGAGGGATTGAAAATGACGATCGCATCCGAGACAAAACAAAAAATTTGTGACCGATTGAGCGCAATTGTCGGAGAACTGATGGCGGAAAATCCGATCTATCAAGAAGATTTGCAAGCCCAACAGGTGGTCGATAATATTTTTGAAATTATGGTCGATAATAATTTGGTAGAGGAGTTGGAACGTCTGACGGATGAAGAATTAAAAGAACGGTGTAACGGAGTGATGGCTGTGGAATCGTGGGGGATGGCTTTTAAAGGAATGTCAGAATCGGAAATTGAAGAACTTATGGCGGCGATAGAGAATCGATGAAATAATCATGGCGTATCTTTTGGACACAAACATTGTTTCTCTTGCGATGAAGGGCGATCGCTACATTTTGAATCGGATCAAAATGCTGAACTTGTCGAAAACGCGGGTTGCCATTTGTGGAGTCACCTATTTTGAGATCAGGAGAGGATTGCTGGCTAAAAATGCCATCAGACAAATCGAAAAATTTGAAGCTTTCCGGCAATCTCTCCCAATGATTTTACTCGACGATCTGGCGATTTTTGAGCGGGCGGCGGTGATTCACGCCGACCTGAAAAAACGGGGGTTGCCCATCCAGACGGAGGATATTTTAATTGCGGCGACGGGGATGGTGAAGGAGTTGACGGTGGTTTCACGCGATCGCGATTTGGGAAGGATTGAGGGATTGGACTGGCAGACTTGGGAAGATGGAGAAATGGGGAGTTAGGGGGCGGGGTCAATTTGTCGTAAAATGGGGTTGCGGTAGTTCGAGGTTTGAGTGAAATGGCGATCGCGACTCTGGTGAAAAGCATTCAGGACATCATGCGGAAGGATGTCGGCGTGGACGGCGACGCCCAGCGAATCGGACAGTTGGTTTGGTTGCTGTTTTTGAAGATTTTGGACGATAAGGAACAGGAGTGGGAATTGACCCTCGATGACTACCAGTCCCCCTTGGAAGAGGAATTTCGCTGGTGTAATTGGGCGAAAGATGACGAGGGGATGACGGGGGACGAGTTGATCGAGTTCGTGAATAATGACTTATTTCCGGCTTTGAAAGCGTTGGAGACGGCTGGGGGTTCCAGTTTGGGGCGGGCGATCGGATCGGTGTTTGCGGATGCCTACAATTATATGAAGTCGGGGACATGGATCAAATTGAACAATATATCAATTAAAATTCATTACGGTTACACCGCCTCAGCAAACCATGATTTAAAAGATATTCGTTATAACATCAAATCCGTTTGAATCGCCAGACCGCTTGGGAATCAATTCCCAAGGGCGCAAGCCTTGCGCCCCTACTCAAATCATATTCAGATGATTGGGAAGATTGTCCGGTTAGAAAACCGCATCTGATATAATCGATCAATACAAACTCAGATCAAAACCCCCTCCGTGTTCTCTGTGCCTCTGTGGTTCAAATCTCCCCCTCTCCTCTCAAAGCCCCCAGAATTGGGGGTTTGGGGGCCAGTCTCAAAGCCCCCAGAATTGGGGGTTTGGGGGCCAGTCTCAAAGCTCCCAGAATTGGGAGTTTAGGCGCCAGTCTCAAAGCAGAATTGGGGGTTTGGGGGCCAGTATCGGGGGCTTAAAAAAACCGCTCGACCCTCAACGACTTACCCGGCGTCAACTTCTTAATATCCGCCGTCAAATCCAGCCAGGGCTCCAACTGTCCCGCCTGAAACGTGCGACTCATCACCACATAAATCGACGTCTGAGACACCCCGATTCCCGCCGCGATGACCCCCCGCCAAGAAGGCGCCAACAACTCGTCCGTCACCTGCCATTGCTCATTTTCCCACCGGAACCGGCGCCGAAACTGAAACGGGGCGTCCTGCTTTCCGACAATCAACATCTTTTGCAATAACTTGCGAATTAAATTGGGAAAAAAGCGGCCGAACGTCAACATCACCACCCGCAATACAATCAACTTCAAGGGCGACATCTGGGTTTGTTTCGCCCATCCCAACTGTCCCTCCACGGAGATTTCATCCTGTTCCACCGTCACCGTCGCCGGCCCGATCAGGTGGCTGACGGCGTTGCGGATTTTCTTGCCCTGGCGAACTTGCAGGGAAATATTGGTGTCGGAAATCACCAATTTGTCATCCCGAAATAACTTGAAAACGCCGCCTTTGTTCAACCCGACGTAAAGTTCCGTCCCCGGCCGCCGCTTGATCAAAATCTTGGCTTCCTTGAGCCAAATACTCGCCACATCCCGGGGCATCGCTTGGGGCCGATCGCCCGCGAAATCCCGCCAAGCCAACAGATAATTCCAGGTATGATGTCCGATGATGTGGTCGTCGGCGTAGCAGGGCGCCAGGCCGTTTTTTAACCCCTTTAAAAATTGGTCATTGATGCGGAGGGCATCGGGGAGCCACTGGCCTGCCAATTCAAAGCCGTGGGGGAAAAAATTGTAGGTGTTGCGGCTGCCGTATTCGCCCCCATAGGTCCCGTCCGGGTGGATGAAGTGGCCGGCGAGTTCCACCCCCTTGGCGATCGCGGTTTTGAGGCGATCATCGGGTTTGAGGCAGTCGAGTTGGGCCAGACAGGAGAGCGTCAGGGTGTGATAGCCCGGGTCGCAGCCCTCGTACTCCCGAAACCAGCCCTCCTCACTCTGCCAACTCAGGAGGCGATCGAGTCTCGCGGCCTGTATCCGTCGCCATTTGGAGGTTTGCAGCAGTTGCCCCAGCCGTTCCAACCCCAGGATAATCAACGCCTCGTGGTTGGCCAGCCGGCCGCTTTCGTAGTGGTTCGCCAGCCAGTTGGCCCGCCGTTCCAAAAATTTTAAAGCCTCGTAGTCAATTAACCCCAGCAGGCGATAACTCTCCACGCAGGCCAGCAGGGAAAAGGCCGACGCCCCCGCGGCCCGTTCGTAGGGGAAATAGTCGTCGCAGGACCCGTCCGGGTGGGCACTGCGGGCCGCAAACGCGATCCCGGCTTCGGCCCACTCCCGAACCGCCGGATTTTTGTAGTAGGGGTTATTGGGAATGTCGGTTTCGTGGGCGAGGGCGAGGGGCCAGACGAACTCCTGGGCCATGCCGCTGGGGAAATCGATAATTTTGTAATGCCAAAAATTGCGATCAAAACAGCCATAGGTGGGGCTGTGGGGGTTGCGATCGAGCAAAGTCAGGATTTTGGGGATTTGCCCCAGGGCTTCGGCGGCGAACAGATCTCGGCTCACGGTGGGTGGCTAAATGAACTGAACCCACATTCTAGCGGACGATCGCCGCTAAAATAACGGGACGCGATCGCAATTTTGCCATGTCTCAAACCGCCGGCGTCGCCAAAGCCATCACCCATCTAAACGAGATTCACAATCTATTTCAACTGCGGTAAACTGCCGACCTGAGTTTTTTTCGGGAATGGTCGGGGCCGTTTTCCGATTTGACGGTTCGAGAAATTGAATTGAACCCCACCAATTGTCAGACGGCTTGGGAATCAATTCCCAAGCTAATAGCGAAAATCCTCTGAAGAGGATTGGATAACTCATTCTTTTTCGGGTGGGAGGAACGAAAGCTGGTGCAGAATATTATTATTGCTCTGAGCATCAAGAACGGCTTGATGGGAATTGGGCGCGATCGCCCCCCATTTGTGATACCATCAATACAATCTTCACCATCTCCCAATTGTCGCCATGAATTCAGATACCCCCGACCCCGAAGCCCGGAACCCTTCTCCAATAGACGAGGAAGACATACGACAGATCAAACGGGATGTTTTCAGTAGTCGGAAATTCACCCTAGCCGATGCCATCGGTCGGGAGGGCGGGTCTTTTTTGAAAGGAGAATCTCCGGTTCCCAAGATCGTCCAACTGAAGGGAGAAATCAACGGTTTCATCCGCCAGAATTTGCCCGATCTTTCCGGGACATTGCAGACCGTTTTGTATCGGTGGGTTGACGAGGATACGGCGCGAATCAGCCAACACCTGGATTCGCCACTACAGGCTTTTTCGGGGTTACTCAAATCCATCCTGGAGAACCCCTCGACCCTTCATGAACTAGTGCGCCAGGTCGATATGCTGTGGGGGGAAATGAACGACGAACGGCCCCACTTTCAACGCCCGGGGCAACCCGCCCACCCCGATGATGAATACACCCACGAGTCGGTTTATCAACAATTAGTCAAACTGAGCGATCGCCTACAATCCGAACTGGATAAAAAGTAGGCTTTCGGGACTTAAAAAATCCCGTTCAAGTCTGAAGTTAGGATTCGGCGCGATCGCCCGTTTTTGAAACCGTCATCACGCAGTTTTTACCGGCTTTTTTTGCCACATAAACCCCCTCATCCGCCACCTTTATCAAATCCTCCGGATCCGTCATCGACTCGGTGCGAACTGCCACCCCGACACTAATACTTCCCCGCCAAAAACTGTCCCCCGTCGGCACTCGCAGGGCCGCCACCCTCTGGCGGGTGAGTTCGGCAATATGCAACCCCCCCGACAGGTTCGTATTTGGGCAGATGACCAAGAATTCATCGCCCCCCAAACGGCAGACAATATCATCCGTTCGCAGGCAGTCTTTTAACGTTTGTGCCAACTTCAATAACACCCAATCCCCCGCGTCGTGACCGTAGGTATCGTTGACAATTTTAAAGCGATCGGTATCGACCATCATACAAAGTAACGGCCTTTTTTCTGCGGTCGATTCTTCCCACAAAGCCGCCAACTGTTGCAGGCCATAGCGGCGGTTGGGTAAACTGGTTAAAGGGTCAGTCAATGCCAGGGTTTCCAAGTAATTGTTAGCCTCCGCGAGCGATCGCGTTCTCTCCGCCACCTTCGCCTCCAAAGACTGGTTGAGCGTCCGCAATTCCAGATTTTGGGCTGCCATAAAATGAAACAAATGGTGCAAGGCATCCAGGAGGGTGGCGGTGGCGCACTCTTGGGGTATTTGGGCTTGTTCGTAGACTGCTTCCGGGCTGAACCCGGCTTCAATGGCGTGAATTTGGTCGGCCATTTCCCGATCCAAACCCAGGATGTGATAAACCAGCCAATTCATCAGAAAATCTAGCAAGTCATGCACCTGTTTCAAAGATGCACCGGTGAGGACTTCGGTCTGGGGAAGCGAGGCGGTTTCCCGGAGTTCATCCAAATTCAGGCCGCTGTAAAAATAGACGATTTCTTTTAAAAAATAGTGGTGCTGTTCCAGGTGTAAATTAAAATGCTCAGGCGCGATATTCACCCGTTGCATCAGTTCTTCTTCTTCCTGAAAATGATATTGGGTGTAGTTAAAAAGTTCCCGGAAGAGGACGACAATATCATTGTCTATCAGCTCGTTCTCAACCAATCTGCTGCCCAGTTGGTTGATCAGATTGACCAGGTAGTGATGTTGGTCGTCAACCTCTTGCAAACCCGTTTCAAATTGTCGAGTCCATTGAAAAGATTCCATCGGCAGAATTCCCGTCCCATACTTTCAATGGTAGCTCATCTCTCGCGCCGGTTAATGTACCCCCGATCGCGTTCGGGGCGGTTCACTTTGCCGCCCCAACTCAAGTTAATTTTTGTTGTCGCAACGAGAAGCGAGTGCGTTGACCCTCGGGTGAGGAGGACAAGTCTTGAAACCCAGATTCAAAGGGAATCGGGACTCGGGAGTCGGGAATGGGGAATCAGGAATCGGGAAAATTTTATTTTTCATTTTTCATTTTTAACTTTCCCCACACCCCACACCCTACACCCTTCCAATCGCGATCGCCCCACCATTCCGATCAAAGTGCCCGACAGCCAAAATACGAATGTTAGAGTTGCGTTCCCAAGCCAGAGACGATCGCGCGATCGCATCTTTACGCGGCCCGCAGGCGTTCAAATCCGTGCAGGATCGGGGGCCGAGCCTTGTGGGACGTGATCCGATACAGGCGAGGAATTTCCGCGCTATTATAAACTCGGAACTCGCTTTCCACCGTCGCCCGAACCGTGCGGATGGCCTGATTCAGCACCAAAGACCCCTCGGGATCGGAAACCGATCGGTGAAAGGTCCCCGGCGGAATCCGCAGGATGTGGCGGTTCGCGTCCAGGCGGACGATGTGGTAGGGGTACTCCCAGGAAAAATTGACCAGATAAAAGGTGCGGCCACCGGAAACCGCCAGAAGGTTGTCCTCCTGGTTGGGGTGGAGGTAAAACTGCCAGTGTCCGTCCTCCGTGTCGTTGGGGCTAGTAGCCGGCCCTTCGTGGAACACCAGATCCCGGGCATTGGAGTCGGCGACGGTGATATCGAAAAAGCGGACGCTGGGGGTATCGCGGAACTTGTGAAAGGGAAGTAACTCAAACATAAATTAGATTTTGGCAACTGAATTCCAAAGCTTCTCCATAGCTTAGTGAGTTCGTTCCGTATCGTGCAAAACTCATTTGGCATCATTTCTATGCATAAACTGGATAGAACTTGGCAACCGCCACCGGCGGTCCTTCCTTCCCACTGCTTCAACTGATGTCTATGAACTTGTTTCAGGTGCGGGTGTTGCTTGCCGTCGTCGAAAAAGGTAGTTTTTCCGAAGCGGCCCTCAATTTGAACATTTCCCAATCCTCCGTCAGCCGCGCGATCGCATCCCTGGAGGACGAATTGGGCATCCCCCTGCTGTGTCGGGGGCGGTTTGGAGCCCACCTCACCCCCATCGGCGAACGAGTCCTCAACCACGCCCAAAAGATGCTGGAGTTGCGGGACAGCATCGACCAGGAAGTGAATTTGGAAAAGGGATTGCACGGTTCCCGGGTGCGGGTCGCCTCTTTCCGCAGCGCCGCCACCCACATCCTGCCCCCCAAAGTAGCCGCCTTTCGCAACACCTTCCCCAACGTGGAGGTGAAAATTACGGAAACGGACCCCCTGGGGGTGGAACAGGCCTTGCGGACCGGCCAGGTGGACATCGGGTTAATTCCCCTGCCGCGATCGGAGGAGTTCGACACCTGGGAAATTACCCGGGATGAATATGTGGTATTGCTGCCGAATTCGGCGGGAAATATCCCCCACAATTTGACCTGGGAAGAATTATCGTCCCACGCCTTTATTCTCTACAATTACGCCGAGTGTACTTCCGCCGTCCGCGACCACTGGACTCAGTGGGGGCAGACCCTCAAAATCGCCTACGAAATCAAAGAAGATTCCACCATCGTCAGCATGGTGGCGCAGGGGTTGGGGGCGGCAATTCTGCCCCGGTTGGCGGCCCTCCCGATTCCCAAATCCGTGAAAGTGCGATCGCTCCCCGTGCGCTTGGAACGGGCGATCGGCGCGGCGATCCTCGCCAATGGTTTGCATCCCCCGGCAGTGTTCGCCTTTTTGGATGTATTGCGGGGGAACAATTGACAATTAACAATTAATTTTTTGGAGCGATTCTGTCGTCGGATTCGGAGCTGGCTGTCGGTGGTGTAATATGTTAAACGACTGATGGCGCACTTCTGAAGCGACTCCTCCCATGTTAGACCATCCCCAGTCCGCCTGCTTAGACGACGTTTTAATCACCGAGGAACTCTCCCGCCGTCCGCCCCGCCCGCCCGATTGGCAAGCGGAAAATCAGGTGATGCGATCGCTGGTCCGGCAGTTAGACGGCGAACCCGAGGCGATCCTTCAAAGTCTCGTCGATCGCGCGATCGAGCTGTGCGACGCCGACACGAGAAAAGGACGAGAGCTTGAAAGCCGTGTCTTTTTAAAGCACGGATGAAAAG
>JBNGCR010000234.1:0-8138 GCA_050045915.1 Limnospira sp. | reverse complement strand
AAAAACGATCGCGAAAAAAGAGACTTTCGCCGCATCTTCGGAACCGTCCAACTGTTTGAACGCAATGTCGAAGGGAAAACCTCCGTCGAACCCATTCCGGGCCCCTACAAAAGAGAGTGGCGGGAACATTGGCTGCGGCGGGTGTTGGAAGCCCAAGTCCAAGTTCGCAAAACTGCCCCGCCGGAAATGCGGGATATCACGTTAATTCAACCGGAAGAACTCAGCGAGATTCGCCGAATCTGGTTGGAGGAAAAACACGAATTCGATGACAGTTTACCCAGGATTTATCAAGAAGTGACCGGAGAAAAATTTAAAGATCCCCGAGACACCGGCGAAAAAGCCATGCTGGGGCCGGATGAATGGCAGATTTTGGAAGATCTCAGCGACGGAGATCCCATGTATTTGGAATTGGTGACGCGGCTACTCGACACCGAACGCCAATATAAAACGATGGCGAGACGGACGGGGATTTACGACACTCTGGAACGCTGCTTTGCCACCAGTTCGCGATCGCAAAATGAAGCGATTCAAAACGCCCACTACGAACGCAACCTCAAAGAAGCTGCCCAATCCGGCAAAGTTGAGGATATCAAAAAAATCGTCAACGGCGAAAAACCGGAACCCGACCAACAACTCTCCTGGGCGAGTCTGAAATTCAACTCCAAACAATAGGGGCGATTTTTCGACGATTTGGAAATAGAAGATCCCCCCCAGCCCCCCTTAAGAAGGGGGGAGAATGACTCAAAGTTCCTCTTGGGAAGGGGGATTTAGGGCGATTTTTCGACGATTTGGAAATAGAAGATCCCCCCCAGCCCCCCTTAAGAAGGGGGGAGAATGACTCAAAGTTCCTCTTGGCAAGGGGGATTTAGGGGGATCGTCCGACTATTTAAAAATAGAAGATCCCCCCCGGCCCCCCTTTGTAAGGGGGGAGAATGACTCAAAGTCCCCCTTATTAAGGGGGATTTAGGGGGATCGTCCGCCGGTGATTATATGGCCAACAGCCATCCGACGAACCGGCAAAAAAATGTTCAAAACTGCCCGATCTGTGATATGATTAATATGTCAACTTGAACACCACCAAAACCCCGTGATTTTTCTCGAACTCACCCTAGAAAACTTTGGTCCCTATCGCGGGAAACAGGTCATCAACCTGCGGCCCCAAACCGCCGGGGAAACGGTGAGTCCGATTATTCTGTGCGGGGGGATGAACGGGGGCGGAAAAACCACCCTCATGGATGCCATTCGCCTGGTGTTGTACGGTTCCCGCGCCCAGTGTTCCACCCGGGGAAATCTCGCCTATTCTGAGTTTCTGAAACAGGCGATCAATAAACACACCCAACCCCACGAAGAAACCAGCGTCGAACTGTTGTTCGAGCATATTCTGAATAATATGCAAGTGGAATTCCGCGTCAAACGGCGTTGGAAGCCAGACACGCTAAAAAACAAAAATAAAGATACCCTTGGCGTTTTGATCGATGACTGGCCGGATTCCGCTTTGATCGAAACCTGGGACGAACGGATCGAGGACTTTTTTCCCCTGGGAATTTCCAATCTTTTTTTATTCGACGGCGAACAGGTGAAAGAATTGGCGGAACTCGACGCGCCGCCCCCCATTGTCATCCAGGCGATCGAATCCCTTTTGGGGTTGGAATTGGCGGAACGGCTGTCGGCGGATCTGACGATTTTAGTCAACCGGAAGCGGAAGGAATTGGCAGAGGCTTCTGAGTTGGCGACATTGGAAGAAATGGAAGAAAAGCTGAATCAAAAAAACCAAGAATTAGAAGCAGCAGAAGCTGAGGTAATACGACTAGATGGGGAACTGAAAAAAGCCCACATTCGCGAACGGGAATCCCGGGATAAATTCCGCACGGAAGGCGGCAAAGTTGCCCAGGAAAAAGAGCAGATCGAAGCCCAATTGAAAGCCGAACAGGAAAAAGCTAGAACTCAGCGCGATCGCCTCCGGGAACAGGCGGCGGGTTCCCTCCCCCTCGGCTTAATTCAACCCCTGTTAGAACGGGCGAAAATTCAGGGAGAAAAAGAACTCACACAAAAACGGACTAAAATTGCGCGGGATGTGATCGTCGAACGGGACGAACGGTTATTAAATTATTTAGAAACCCTGAAAATAAAGGGCAACACTTTGGAACAGGTGCGGACATTTTTAGAAACCGATACCCGCCCCGACGCAACCGAAAACCCGACCGAAATTTGGCTGGATATGGATGAAGACACCCTCAGCCAACTCACCAATTTGTTGGAACTGGAACTTCCCAATCAGATCGCCAAAACCCGATCGCAACAGGAAGAATTGAAGCAAATCCAAGATGCGATCGCGGCCAAAGAACGACAACTGACAGTTGCCGCCCCGCCAGAAGTTTACGAACAACTGCTGCAAGCCGTCACCGACGCAGCGAGTCACCGGACGAAGCTACAAACCGCCTACGAGGCGGCAACTCAAAAACGCGATCGCTGCCAGGTTGCCATCGAAAAAACCAAAAAAGAACTCTCCGAATACAGCCGCGCCACCATTGATCGCAAAAACGCCGATCACATCATCGACACCTCGGAACGGGTGCAAAAAACCCTGATGCAATTTCGGGAACGTCTCACCCTCAAAAAGCTCAACAAACTGGAAATCGAAGTGACCGAATGTTTCCGCTATCTCCTCCACAAATCCGACCTGGTGCATCGGGTGGCGATCGCGACTCAAGACTTCAGTTTATCCTTATACGACCCCCAAGGGCAACCCGTGCCCAAACACCGCCTCTCCGCCGGGGAAAAACAACTGCTGGCGATCGCATTTTTGTGGGGACTCGCGAGGGTGTCCGGACGGCAACTTCCGATCGCGATCGACACCCCCCTCGGACGCCTCGACTCCTCCCACCGCCACAACCTAATCGAACGCTATTTTCCCGCCGCCAGCCATCAGATGATCTTGCTATCGACGGACACCGAAATTGGCAAAGCCGAAGTCAAAACCCTGCGGGAACAGGACGCGATCGCCCGGGAATACCTGCTGAAATACGACCCCAAACAGCGGCAGACGACGATCGCACCCGGTTACTTTTTTTGAGACTCGATCCCCCTAAATCCCCCTTAAAAAGGGGGACTTTGAATCCAATTCTCCCCCCTTACCAAGGGGGGCTGGGGGGGGATCTATCCCACAATCGGAACGCTGCCGTCATCGGGAAGAAATAAACGCGGATCGACGGGGATGCCGTCCGGCTTTCGGATCTCGAAATGGAGGTGGATCGAATAGCCACCGCCGTCAATTTCCCTGCCCTCAGAACCAAATCCGGAACCGCCCCGGATGGCGATTAATTGACCTTGGGAAACCCTATCGTGTAAGTTAACGCGAATCGATCGCAAATGCAAATACCGATGTTCCCAACCGTCCGATCGCCGGATGTGAATCGCCCGACCGTCCGCCCCGCCGGTATGATGTTTAACATACTCCACAACCCCCTCGCTGGCGGCGTAGCACTCATCCGGCGTATAACCGCCGATATCAACCCCCGCGTGGAGTCGTCCCCGGGCGTAGCCGAACTCCGTCCTAGACCCCATACTCGTCCCCCTCATCGGCCATTTCCAGGTCAATAAACCCGAGGATGACGGCGATTCGGGGCTGGGAACTCGGGCGATTTCGTCCCCCAAAATTTGGACGTGGGGGGCGAAGACATACCAAATTTCCCGCTGACCCGGACAAGGTGGAACGAAACAAATTTCGAGGTGTCCGTAACCCACCGATTTGTAAGTGGTAATTTTATACTCGCTTTCGGCATAGACGGGAATTTTATCCCGAATACTCAACTGATGGGACTGGACGGGTTGTCCTTTCAAAACTGTGTTATATAGCGTTCTTAATTTCATTTCCATAGATTCCTTTTTGTGTGATCAATTAATAGGATTTTGAAAAACTCGTTGTTGGGCTTTAGGCCCAGAAGTGCCCAAGGGCAACAACGAATGATTTAGGAAATATCGAATAGTTCCTTTGAGGTCAGATATTGGGTCAGCGTGAACGCATCCACCCCCAATTCAGTGCGATCGCGGGCTGCCAGAATTCCGGCCCGGGCGTGCCACCAGACGGCGATCTGGGCCGTCAATTCGGGGGGAGAATCCCGCAATGCACCGATCGCCAACAAACCCCCCAACAGCCCCGTCAGCACGTCCCCGCTGCCGCCCCTCGCCAAAGCGGGGGTACTCTCCGGGTTCACGGCGACGGTTTCCGGGGTGGCGATGCAGACCCTCGCGCCCTTCAAAAGCACCACAGCGCCGCTCAGGCGGGCCGCTTCCTGGGTGACGGCGATGCGATTGCCCAAATCGCCCAAATCGGGAAACAGGCGCTTGAACTCGCCAGGATGGGGGGTGAGCAGGGTCGGAACCCGGCGCCCGGACAGGGTGGAAATCGCCCCCAACTGCGCCAACTGGTTCAAACCGTCGGCGTCGAGCACCACCGGACGATCGCACCCCAAAATAGCCTCCAGGGGAGACGAACTCGCCGACGTCAGACCCGGGCCGCAGGCGATCGCATCGTAGCGACTCAGATCCAACTGCTTCGGAAGAGACGCGATCGCACCGTCCTCGGTTTCCGGACAGCCAATTATCAGCGCCTCCGGCAACTGGGCACTCAGCAGGGGCTTGATCGACTCCGGGACGGCGATGGAGAGCATCCCCACGCCACTGCTCCGCGCCCCTAACCCGCACAGCACCGCAGCCCCCGTATAACGGCTAGATCCGGCTACTATCAATAAATGACCCTGCTTGTACTTGTGGGTGGCGGGGTGGCGGGGAAGGGGCAGATGGGCGATCGCGAATCCCGGCGTGATGCGCCGACACTGGGGAGAAGACCCCAAAACGGCGTGAATGTCCGGCAGCGGGATATCAAAATCGACCAACTCCGCCGACCCGATCCACTCCAAAGCCGAATCCTGCAAAAACGCCCGCTTCCACAACCCCAGACAAAAGGTCCGGGTCGCCCGGATCGCCGTTCCCAGGACTTCCCCCGTGTCCGTGTGGATGCCGGAGGGAATGTCAATGCTGAAAACCGGGCGGTTCCAACTATTGACGGTTTCGATAACCTCCGCCAGTTCCCCCTCGATGGGGCGCGTCTGGCCGAATCCGAACATCCCGTCAACAATCAGATCGCAGTGTCCCAGAGAAGCGATCGCCTCCGCACTCTCGATCCCCAAACTGGCGGCATATTGGGCGTGGGCGTCGGTGAGATCCTTGCGCTTGGAAATTGGGGAAAACAGGACGACGCGATAACCCTGAAAAAATAGCTCCCGCGCCAATACCAGGGCATCTCCCCCGTTGTGTCCCGGACCCACTAAAATCCCCACAACGCGCACGGGGCGATCGCTCAGACTGGACAAAATTTCCACAATCCGGCGAGCGACGAGTCCGGCGGCCTTTTCCATCAGCGAGGCGGCCGGCATTCCCGCCTCGAAAATGCGACTTTCGATCGCCTGCATCTGTTCGGCGGTGACGGCAAATTGTTGAATCTGTTCAGTCCGGTCGGGCGTGCCCAAAATCATCGTCAAATGGCTGCTAATCGTTATTTCCCAAAATATAATTGCGTCCCCCCGACGCCCGAATCCGTAAGATAATTTTCCCATTCTCGGGCGAGGGTGCGATCGGCGAACGGACCCACCGCCACCAGGGGATCGACCGCATCATCCCGGATCGTGATGCTATTTTGGGGGACACCTAGAGCGATCGCCGTTTCCGCGATGACCGGCAGATCGAAAGTCTGTCCGCGAATCAACACGAAATAGCTGTCCGTGTCGCCGAGTCCCAGATCGAAACCCGGGCGGGCGGGCAGGGGGGTGGGAAATCCCGGTTGCACCGGTTGCCCCGGTTCCAGGGCGAGGAAGATTTCCAGTTCGGCCCGGGAATGGATGATTTCCGCCGGAATCCCCCGCAAAAACAACTGTTCGGCCATCAATTCGGCGTTGAAGCGATTCACGAAACTGCCCGCCTGAATCACCCGCCGTCCCCCGATGTTGAAGATTTCGGCGTTGGGCGATACCCGCCGCACCTCCTGTAGCGAAGTCACCCCCGCACTGACGTAAACTTGATGAAGTCCGAGATCGGTGGTAGCTGGAATCCAACCCGGTCTGAGATTGCTTGGCACGGGTCGGGTTGTCCGGTTGGGGGATACCACCCACGGACTGGCTTCGACGGGATTATCGAAATCTTCGCTATTTCTCAAATCGGTAATTTTCGCCCGAATCCCTTGGAGTCTGAGATCTTCGACCAATTCTTCAGCGTCGCCGCGATCGAAATAGATCCCGGCATCGATCAGGACGCGATCGCCATATTCCTGAAAAACCGCCCCGGGCTGCACCTGCTGGACGATTTCCAACAGCATCGGACTGTCCCCATTCACATAAACCCCGTAGCGGGGTTGAGCCCGGACGCCGGGAGCCGCCAACATCAGATATCCCCCCAGCAGCACCCCCGCAATCCAGGGCATCCGCGCGATCGCTTTATTTTGATTGTTTGGAGCCGTCCAACTCATCTCGAGTCCCTCCACCACAGCTATAGAATTGCCCAAATTTTACGCGATCTTGGGGTGTGGGGGGCGGAGGAAGCGGAGGAAGCAACGGGTGGGACATCCGGACTGCTTGGGAATCAATTCCCGAGGGCGCAAACCTTGCGCCCCTACAAGCGAAAATCATATTCAGATGATTGGGGAGTTTGTACGGATCTGATATCAGCTTGCCTCCCCACTCCCTCCTTCCCCATTCCCCATTCCCCATTCCCCATTCCCCATTCCCCACTCCCTACTCCCTACTCCCCCATCGAATGTGTCACCATCTAAAGAACGGATTTGCCCACTGCGCCGATCGCGGCGGAGAGGATTGTTAACAGCAAAGTATTGATAAAATTCAGATTCATGCACAGACGAGTTGTTCAGATTGCCCTGGCGATCGCTTTACCGATGATGATGGTTTGGGGACTGTGGCACGTCCCCGCCTGGGCGCTGACGGAGGAACAGAAAATTCTCAGCGAAAGTTGGCGCATCGTCAACCGCGCCTATTTGGACGAGACGTTTAACGGTCAAAATTGGTGGTTCGTGCGGGAACAGGCGATCCGCAAACCCCTCAAAAGTCGGGAAGAAACCTACGAGGCGATCGAGGAGATGCTGGCCGGCCTCGACGACCCCTTCACGCGGTTGCTGAAGCCGGAACAATATCGCAGCCTGCAGGTGAGTACCTCCGGGGAACTGACGGGGGTGGGGCTGCAAATTGCCAAAGATCCCGACAACGGGGAATTGATGGTGGTAACTCCCCTGGACGGTTCCCCCGCCGACGCCGCCGGCATCCAACCCCGCGATCGCATCCTCAAAATCGACGGATTTCCGACCCCCGAACTCACCTTGGATGAAGCCGCGGCCCGCATGAGGGGGACGGTGGGAACCCCCGTGGTATTGACGGTGAAATCGGCGGAAAATAAGACCACCGAGGATTTGGAACTGTTGCGCGATCGCATCACCCTGAATCCGGTATTTGCCCAACTGCAGACCTTCCCCGACCGCCCCCCCGTGGGCTACATCCGCCTCCGCCAATTCAGTGCCAACGCCACCGCCGAAGTCGCCCACGCCATCACCGATCTGCAAAATCAAGGCGCGACAACCTTCCTCCTAGACTTGCGAAACAATCCGGGGGGACTGCTACAAGCCGGGGTGGAAATCGCCCGCCTCTGGCTCGATGAGGGCGCGATCGTCTACACGGTGAACCGCCAGGGCATTTTGGGCGGCTTCGAGGCTACGGGATCAGCCCTGACCGACGCCCCGCTGGTGGTGTTGGTGAACGGCGGCACCGCCAGCGCCAGCGAAATTTTGGCCGGCGCCTTGCAGGACAACGGCAGGGCTTTGCTGGTGGGCGAAAAGACCTTCGGGAAGGGGTTGATCCAATCCCTGTTCGACCTGTCCGACGGCGCGGGACTGGCCGTGACGGTGGCGAAGTACGAGACACCCAACCACACCGACATCAACAAACACGGGATCGTCCCCGATCGCGTGGTGTCCGCCTCCAATTTGCTGCGATCGCAACTGGGAACCGAGGCCGATCTCCAATACCGAGCCGCCATCGATGTCCTCCTGTCTCAGACCGTCCTCGCCGAAGCTGGATAAA
>JBNGCR010000233.1:0-8194 GCA_050045915.1 Limnospira sp. | reverse complement strand
GATCGCACCCGAAACGATCCCCCCCCAGCCCCCATCCCCCCCAGCCCCCCTTTGTAAGGGGGGAGGTAGGGGGGAGAATTGATTCAAAGTCCCCCTTTTTAAGGGGGATTTAGGGGGATTTTCAGGTCGCGATCGCACTCGGAATCATCCCCCCCAGCCCCCATCCCCCCCAGCCCCCCTTTGTAAGGGGGGAGGTAGGGGGGAGAATTCATTCAAAGTCCCCCTTTTTAAGGGGGATTTAGGGGGATCAAACCCATCCATTCACTCGGAGTATTGCCGTGGAAAAACTGCTGCGCCTGTCGAGAATAATCGATCGCCTAAATGAATACCTGGGCCGCTTCATCTACTGGCTGACACTGATCATGATCGGCGTCGGAACCTGGAACGTAATCGGCCGCTATGTGGGCCGCGCGGTGGGGCAGAATTTGAGTTCCAACGCCCTGATCGAAACCCAATGGTATATTTTCGATATCATCTTTTTACTCGGTGCAGCCTACACTTTAAAACACAACGAACACGTCCGGGTTGACGTTCTCCAAAGTCGCTTTAATACCCAACAAAAAGCCTTGGTCGATTTGCTGGGAACGCTGTTATTTTTGATTCCCTTTTGCGCGATGATTATCTTTTACTCTTGGGGTGCGATCGCCAATTCCTGGGCGATTCAAGAAGTCTCACCCGACCCCGGTGGCTTGCCTCGGTATCCGATCAAAACCTTGATTATCGTTAGTTTTTTCCTATTAATCATCCAGGGCATTTCCGAGGCGATCAAAAACTTTGCAATATTCAAAGGCATTATCCAACCCGACATCGAAGATCTCAGCCGGCGGGCACGAGAGTAATCAAGTCAACAGTCAACAGTCAACAGTCAATAGTCAATGAATAAGGGTTTTCAGCTTTTAGCATAGAACTCAAACCCCACTCCCGACTCCCCACTCCCGACTCCCTATTCCCCAATCCCCCAATTATCCCGGAGAAAATCGAGTATAATCAAACGGTGGGGCTGACCGATCGCCCGCACCATTCCCGCCTGTTTAGAATAGGCTTCCCCGGCGATAATCTCCTCCGGCGAGAACAACCTCATATCCCAACCTTCGTTTAACACCAGGCGATCGCAACTCACCTCCAAAGGGCCGTGAAAAATATTCCGGATCACCTCCGTATTTTCATACCGGTAACTATAGCGATTAAATTCCGATAAAACCGTCGCCTCGTAGCCAATTTCTTCGATCAACTCCCGCCGCATCGCCTCCGCAGGCGTCTCCCCCGGTTCAACGTGCCCGCCGAACATCGCCCACACGCCGGGATGGGCAATATTGGGAATATCATCCCGCAACTGAAGGAGAATTTTCTCCTCCCGATAAAGAATAGCGATCGCAACTTCTCGGATAGTCATTATTTGGGGTGTGGGGAATGGGGAATGGGGAATGGGGAATGGGGAATGGGGAATGGGGAATGGGGTGTGGGGTGTGGGGAAGGGAATTGTAGGGGCGAATGGCATTCGCCCTCCTGCTGTTCTGGTGGGGGCAACCGTCTCCGGTTGCCTTGAGATTTCTAGATTTCTGGTTGCCTTGAGATTTCTAGATTTCCGGTTGCCAGCAATTTCCCCCCCTAAAACTTTCGCATCTTGGCAACAATGCGATCGAAATACCAATTGAGTCCCGGCGCCAGGAGGCTGTGAAAGCGGTTCAGCAGGGTCATTTCCAACCCCGGGGCGATCGCGAATTGCCGCTTCTCAATTCCCCGGACGATCGCTTTTGCCACATCCGCCGCCCTCCAAATACCCGCCGTCTCCGTCATTTTTTTGGTTTCCGGGGGTTTCGTCCGGTTCTCCGCCGCCAGTTGGGGCGTGTCCGTGTCGGGGGGGTAGACCACCGAAACATGGATGCCAGCGGGCTTCAATTCGCCCCGCAAGGCCTCCGCCAGACCCCGCAGGGCAAATTTGCTCGGAGCATAGGGCGCGTAGCCATACAAGCCAATTAACGCCGCTCCCGAGGCGATCAAAACCAGGGTTCCCCGGCTTCGTTGTCGCATTCGGGGGAGCACCGCCCGCACGCAGTATAGGGCGCCGAAATAGTTCACCGCCATCGTCCGTTCAAAAACCGCGATCGCCACCTCGGAGAAATAGCCGGGACGGGCCATCCCCGCCGCCGCGATCAGGATATCCGGCGGACCGAGGCGATCGCAGGCTTTCTCAATTGCCGTTTCCACCTGGGTGCGATCGGCCACATCCGCCACTTCTGTCACAATTTCCCGATCCGGACTCAGCTTTTCCAACGCCGTCGCCGCCTGTCGCAACTTCTCCGGATCCCGGGCGATCAGGGTGACATTCGCCCCCTCCCGAACCAGCAATTTCGCCGTTTCCAAGCCGATACCGCTCGATCCGCCGGTGACGATGGCGTGTTGCCCCTCAAATTTCATGGTTATTTCGATTTTCGGAACAGGTGGGAATGTTCGGGGTTGTAAAGTCCCGATCGCGCCGTGGCTTCCGTCCCCAAGGCGGGAGAAATAATATACAGCGTCGTCCGGATCAGATCTTCCTCCCGGGTCACTTGGGCCATCTTTTCCAGGGGCACCACCCGAATTTTTTCATCAGGCCACCCCAACCGGTAGCAAATCGCCACCCGCGTTTCCGGGGGATAGTGGGCGATTAACTGTTCCTGGGCTTTTTCCACATGACGGGCACTCAAATACAGGCACAGACTGGCCTGGTGGGCCGCTAAACCCGCCAATTCTTCCCGGGAGGGGACCGATGTCGCCCGCCCGCTGATGCGCGTTAAAATAATCGTCTGCACCAGTTCCGGCACGGTCAATTCCACCTTCAGTTTCGCCGCCGCATCCTGAAAGGCGCTGATGCCGGGGACGATCTCGAAATCCACCCCCGCCTCCGCCAGACGGCGCATCTGTTCGTAAACCGCCCCGTACAGTGTCGGGTCCCCCGAATGCAGGCGCACCACCGATCGCCCATTTTTGACGCGATCGATCATGATCGGGAGAATGTCCTCCAAGGTCCGATTCGCGGTTCTGATAATTTCCGCATCCGGACGCACCCCCCCCAACATCTGGCGGGGTACCAGGGAGTCCGCAAACAGGATCACATCCGCTTGGGCCAAGAGTTTCTGGGCTTTCACCGTCAGCAGGTCCGGATCGCCGGGACCGGCCCCCACAATGTAGACCATCGCTGGCAATGATGCCGGATTTGTGCCATTCATCAATTCCATCACTCAAAAAATTTTGCAAATTTCCCACTGTGTTCCGGATGATACCAGACTCCGATGGAACAAAAGAATGGTAGATGCACCCTGGTTGATGCTCTGGAGAGACACTCTCCGGGGCATTTTTTATGGAATTGCGGGGAATAATTGATAATTGATAATTGATAATTGATAATTGATAATTAGTTGACATGGATGCCGAATTCCTCCAACCCCGACAACAAGTTGGGGGATCATATCCGCCAACTCATGGCCCGCGATAAAACCCACATCGTCGCCATGACGGGTTCCTATTTTCGGGGCGATGCGGAAGCGGTACTGCATCCGGAAGACGAAGCCAAATTTCACACCGTCACCTATACCTATTACGAAAAACTCAACGGCTACGAACATCTTAAAAATCTCGATCGTAAACAATGATTTTGACGGAATTTTCTTGCAACATTGATGCGGGAAAATCAAGTTTGAAGAAGCTATTATAGACTAAATTTGGGATGGCTAGATAGAGAATGCGATCGGGATCTTCACGTCCTAAGGCAGCCCGATAGTTGATCAACTGCCCCAATGCCGTATGAAACTCTGAAATTGCTGACGCACTTGCCAAAAAACTTTTGACTTCAACTGCAATTTTATCATCTCCTCGCTCCGCCGCCAGTAATCGTTCTGCTCCCCAGTCAATCTCCATATCTACCCCACCGACTTTAATCTGACGCAACGACGAAGTGCTGGAGCGCATCTACATCGGCCGGCGCTTCAAAAACGACACGGAACGCCTCGAAAAACTGTTCGAGCTTTACACTCAAATGACCGCCCAAACATCGCCGAAAAAGCCGAAAAAACGGCAAAAAAAATCATAATTTAATATATTGATACAGAATTAGCACTCCCAGGGGAGCAATAACACCATTCCACAAGTTCACACCGGCCAGGGCTGGTTCCAGATGGCAGACGCCGAAAATTTTCCAATCGTTCCGGATCGCACCCCCAAGAGACAGGAATACAGAAAGTGTAGATGCACCCTGATGGATGCCCCGGAAGTGATTTCGGGGCATTTTTTTTATGGCGTTTTCGAGCCGGCGCGATCGCCGCTTTGCCGTTCGGAGGCGGACACCACGTCGGGGAGCGATCGCTTAAACAAATACAGCCAACTGAGTCCGGCTACACCTAAAATAATACCGCCCAGACTCACCAATTGGGCGATGCGGACCGGCCCCAACATCAAACTGTCGGTTCTCAATCCCTCGATCCAAATACGCCCCCCACTGTAAGCTACCAAATAAACTAAGAAAATCGTCCCCAATTTAAGTTTCGGCTTCCCCTTCAGTCCCCGAAAAAACAGGGCTATCAGCAATCCGAAAACCAGCAAATTCCACAGGGATTCATAAAGAAAAGTGGGGTGAAAATATTCGTATTCTATCAGTCCCGGCGGGCGATTTTGCGGGGGGATGTAAAGTTTCCAGGGCAGATCCGTGGGAGCGCCGAAGGCTTCGGAATTAAAAAAGTTTCCCCACCGGCCGATCGCCTGCCCCAAAATCAGCGACGGCGCGACCAGATCGGCCAGTTGCCAAAAGGAAATTTTGTTAATTTTGGCAAAAATCAAAGCCGCAATGATACCGCCGATAATCGCCCCGTGGATGGCGATTCCCCCCTTCCAAATCGCGATCGCACTCGCCGGATTGTCGGCGTAATTTTCCCACTGAAACGCGACGTAATACAGCCTCGCACAGGGAATCGCACCGACCACCAGCCAGATCGCCAAATCGCCGAGCAGTTCGGGATCGACATTTCGCCGTTTGGCGAGATATTGAGACAGCGTCACCCCGATCAAAACCGCAGAAGCAATTAATAAACCGTACCAACGGATCGCGATCGGGCCGAGTTCGATTAAAATCGGGCCGGGGGATGTAAATTGAAACGCCAGGTGTGGAATTAGCATCAATAATAATAACGCGACAATTTACTCCTGAGTGGGTTCAGTCCCTTCGGTTTCCATCCCCTCAGTTCCCGCCTCCCCTTCCGGGGACTCCCCGTAGGTATCGGGCACCGGCGTCATTCCGGCCTGCATCTGAATTTGATCCTTGAACCCGGCCGGCGCCAGATCCGTGGCCTTAGCGAACAGGGGTTCGGCCTCTTCCGTGTTGCCCTGCTGTTTGAGGATCATCGCCTTAGCCAAAACCGGGCGGAAGTCCTCGCTGCTATTTTTGATCGCCTCGTCGTAGATCGCGATCGCCTCCTCGTAGCGTTCCTGCTGGGCGTACACCTGACCCAAAATCAACTGGATCGAGGTTTCGTCGATACTTCCGGGCTGGGCTTGGTTGGTCTGGGGCGCCGCCTGCAGCGTATCCTCCAACAATCCGATCGCCGCCTCGGGCCGGTTCTGGGACAGCAGCAGGTTGGTCAACCCTTGCAAGGCCTGGATCTGTCCGGGTTGCCGTTCCAAAATTTTCCGGTAACTTTGGGCGGCCCCCTCCGGGTCGCCGCTGTACTCCTGGGACTGGGCCAACAAAATCCCGTACTCCGCCTCGTCCGGGTTCAATTCGGAGAGGTTCCGCAGCGGTTCCACCACATCCTTCACTTCCCCCCGTCCCTGGCGGATCAATTCAAATTTGGCCTGGAGAAATCCCCGCAACGCCGTCTTATTCTCCGGTTCCCGCTGCAAAACCATTTCGTAACCCCTCGCCTGATCTTCCAACTGGCTGAGTTGGGCGGTGTCGGCGGTGGGGGTGGGGGTGATACTGGGTTCAGACCCTGGCGAAGTGCGATTGAATAACCCCGCCAGCAGCGGTCCCATCGAAAATCCCACGAGAGCAATCACGCATAAGACCAGAACCACACCGATCGCGGCACGACGTTTGTCTACCATAGTTTCAAATTCCTGCAATCTTCGAGGCACGTTCCTGGGCGATGACCCGTACAAAGCCACTGGTGCCTATTAGGGGTCGAGAGAGAAGTCACCTTCTCCCCCTCCCATTCAGAACCGTGCATGAGACTTTCACCTCACACGGCTCCTAGTTCAGTCGTCTCGTTGTCATGAGTACGACTCTTGCTTTGACTACCATCAATGGCAGTCTTGGCATCGTGACAGTGGCGGTGCAGCAGTTGGAGGTTCTTGTAATCATCCTTTACGCCGAGGCATTTGGGGATGATATGGTCGGTCTCCACTTGGTCTTCGATGGTGAAGTGCTGCCCACACCATTTGCATTTGCCTTTCTGGTATTTTAGCAGTTTGGCTTCTCGGTTTGGGATTTCTGCCGATTTCCCTCTCCTTGTCGCCCAATAAACCCAATTTCCGTCATATGTCGATACGTTCGGTCTTACCAGTGTGTGGTAGACAATGGGAGTCCAGGCGTGTTTTTGGAGTCGTAGACCATCCTTAGTTTGGAATATCCACTTATCCTTCCTTTCATCCCCGTTGCTCAGTTTTGCCATTCCTGTTCGATAATATTTCCTGAGCGTTTTGTATTTGGCGTTTCCGCATCTTGATACTACCCATGCCCGTAATTGTTGCCAGAGTATGTTATCTAGCTTATTGAAAATCTCCTTGGAGACTACCCCTGAGTAGTACCTTGCCCATCCAGTGATGATGGGATTGAGATGTTTAATCAGGGCGGCTTGAGGTGCTGTTTTATGATTCCTAATCACCTCTTTTACCTTTTCAGTATGGGCTTTGATTGCTTCCTTGTCCGGTTTGATGTGGGTTGCGAAGCCTAGTAGTCTACTGACCTTTCCCCCACTTTTTCCGGAAACGTGTTTACCTGCAGGATATTGCCTGATATTGAACCCTAGAAAGTTGAAACCGGGTGAGACCCTTTTTCCTTTTACTTCAATTTCTTGAAGTGTGTGACAAATTCTTGTCTTTTCCGGTTTGAGTTGGAGTCCAATGGGCTTTAACCATTCAGAAATAACAATCTTGCACTGTTCAATAATTTCGCGGCTTTGTGATATGACCACAAAATCATCGGCGTATCTGACGACCGTTGTATTGATAGTCTTCCCTTTGACTTTGTGTTTGGGGAAGAGTTCTTCAATGTGCCTCCCTATTCCATCCAGTGCGATGTTGGCGAGGAGTGGACTTATTACCCCTCCTTGAGGTGTCCCGGCTTCCGTATCGTCGAATACACCATTGTCGATGATCCCGGCTTTTAACCATTGTCTGATATTGCGCCTTATGATCGTTGGACAATGAAGTTTGGATAGTAGGTAATCATGGTCAATTTGGTCAAAGCATTTGGCAATATCGGCATCGAGGACGTAATATTCCCCTTGATTAATCGCAGCAAATATTCTGCCAACTGCGTCGAGGGTTGAGCGTCCAGGTCGAAACCCATAGCTTGTTCCCTCAAATTTAGGTTCCCAGTAGGGTTCCATTGCCATCTTGACCACGGCTTGCTTGGCTCTGTCTCGAATTGTCGGGATTCCCAGAGGGCGTTTTTCATCCCGTCCGGGTTTTGGTATCCAGACTCTCCGTAATGGTTTGGCTTTGAAGTTTCCTTTGATTTCCTTAACAAGTTCAAACCTTTGTTTCGGGGATAGTGCTATCACTCCATCCACTCCGGCTGTCTTCTTGCCTTGGTTATCTTGGGTCACTCGCCTTACCGCTAAGAGCCTTGCGTAGTATGACTTCAAAAGGAGTCTCTGCAACCGTCTAGCTTTTGCTTCCTGCCCCGATTGAGCCGCTTGATAGATACGTTTTTGCAACTTGAAGACCATCCTCTGAACTTTTGCCCAATTGATTGCCTTCCATACATTCTTAGTGACCGCTGGTTTCGGCTTGCCGAATCCTTTGGTTTGACTAGACCTCGCCATTATTGCTACTCAAGTCTCCATCTTACGTCTGAACCGTGACCCGTCTGCATATCCCAGACATTACGTCCGAGCGTTAGCTTCTGGTCACATCTCACCCCCATATGGCTTGCGCTTACACTTGTGGCTGTTGCCTTCACTACTTGTCTAATCGACCATTGGACAAGAGCCAGTATGGG
>JBNGCR010000232.1:0-8273 GCA_050045915.1 Limnospira sp. | reverse complement strand
AGTCGGGAGTCGGGAGTCGGGAGTCGGGAGTCGGGAGTCGGGAGTCGGGAGTCGGGAGGCAGGGGCGACAATCTTATATCAGATCCGTATCAACTCCCCAATCATCTTCAGATGATTTTTGCTTGTCGGGGCGCCTGGCTTGCGCCCTAGGGAATTGATTCCCAAGCGGTTCGGATGTTCCACCCGTTTCTGGGTTCCCTCCGCTTCCCTCCGCTTCCCTCCGCTTGACCGTTGCCTCCCTCCACACCTTACACCCTAATTTTTAGGTTGAATTGGAGTTCCTTCCGAGAGTTTTTGGAAGCCAGAAACGACGAGTTTTTCGCCGGGGCGCAGTCCCTCCAATACCTCGGCGCGATCGCCTCGAATCATTCCCAAGCGAATCACCTGTTTTTTAGCCGTCGGATTTTCTCCCCCTTCAGCAAGAAAGACAAATCGTTCATCTCCCAAAAATTGTACAGCCGTCATAGGAATGACCACCACCCCCGGTTTTTCGTTCCAAATGATTTGAGCCCGCACGAATTGACCGTCTCTCAACGCCCCGTCGGGATTGGGAAAGGTGGCTTTTGCTAAGATAGTTTGGGAATTTTGGTTGACGGTGGGGGAAATAAAGCTGATCCGCCCCGTCCCCAGATTATTGCCTCGGGCGTCGCCCATCCGCACCGTCAGACCCATTTCCAAGTCGGATTTCCGTTCCAGGGGAATGGGTAGCCGTAATTCTAGGCGATCGTTTTCCGTCAGTGTAGTGAGGGGATCGCCTTTCGTGATAAAGTCTCCCTCTTTGACAGTTACATCCCCGATTACCCCGGTAAACGGCGCTTCGACCGCACTTTCGGCGAACTGCACTTCCAACTGGCGCACCCGGGCGGCAGCTTCGGCGACTTGGGCTTGAGCCTGGTCGATTTCTTCCCGGCGGGTGCCGTTTTCCAGGCGTCTGAGAACCTGTCGGGCCTGCTCAACTTCCGCCTCTCTGAGGGAAATTTCAGCTTGGCGATTTTTTTGTAACTGTTCTAACCGCCGTTGGGCCGCTCTTAAATTGGCTTGGGCCGTTTCTTGCTCCGAGACTAGGGTATCAAATTCATCTCGGGAGATGGCCCCGGCTGTGGTTAGCTCTTCAAATCGATTCACCCGTTTGGCTGCCAGTGCTGCACTCGCTTGGCTGGCATCAATTTGGGCTTGGGCTTGGTTGATTTCGGCTAATAAACTGCCAGATTCGGCGTCGCTGAGTCGGGCTTGGCTTTCTACGACTCGGGCTTGGGCTTCGGCGATTTCCTCGGGACGGCTTCCCGCCTCCAATTCCGCCACCCGCGCCTGGGTGCGGATCAGGTTGGCTTGGGCTTGTCGGAGTTGGGCTTCTAAATCGTCGCTTCTCAGTCGCGCGATCGCCTGTCCCTGTGTCACCCTGTCCCCCGACTCCACAAAAATGCGGGTGACGCGCCCATCGATTTCCGGCTTCAGTTCCGCCGATCGCGTTGCCTCTAGAGTCCCCACAAATTCGCTGGCATCCTGGAAATTGTCCGTTTCCACCCGCGCCAGCCGCACGGGAACGCCCCGGGGTGCTTCGGACGGGCCAGCCTCTTGAGATGGTGTCGCCGTCTGGGTCGCCTTCCACCACTGGCCCCCGACAAAACCGACTCCGAGGGCTAGGAAAATGGTTAAAATCACCTGCAACCATCCGGGGTTGCTGCGGAATTCTGATTCGGGTTCCCGTACCGCCGACTCGGGGGAGTCGTTTACCTCGACGGAAGTTTGATTGGAATTTTGAGCTGATGATTCGGTCGATGATGGATGAGACATATCAATTGCACTAAAAGTTGAGATTTTATATCGGTGTTATTCGCGAAAATTAAACCGTTCATTCTTGGCGATTTGCTCCGATTAATTTAAATCAAAAAATCGAAAGTTTCTATCTATCTTTTGGTAGAGCAATGACCCAGGATTTTTCGTTCCTTAAGTCTTCCAAGGTTTGATTCAACCAACTGACCTCTGAATTGAGCAGTAATCTGGCGCGTTCCCATACCGCTGCTTGGTAAGGGTCGCTCGGTATATAATCATTTTCTTGATCGTTTAAATATTCGTCCCGTTGCTGACAACTTCTCAGGCGATGTTCCACCAACCGAATTCGCTCCTCCACATTTAAGTCGCTAAAAAAGAAAAACTTAATCAAAAATCTGGCTCGGCTCTTCACCCAACTTTCTTGGGGGTGCTCCAGCATCTTCTGGCGCCAGCGATCGCGTCCGGCAGCCGTGATGCCATAAATTTTCCGACTCGAACCCGCATCTCCCGCTTCCTCCAGCATCACTTCAACATACCCCCGCTCCTCCAGACGTTTCAGCAACGGATAGATGGCACCATAGTTGACACTGATACAACTTCCCATAAATAGCTCGAGTCGTTGCTTCAGTCGGTAGCCATGCAAAGGTTCGCGTTGCAACAGTCCCAGGGCGGATAACTCTAGCATTATATCAAATTGATACTTAGATTCAGAATATACTAAATTTTAACCTATCAGTCCAGAATTCCCATCCCCCGACATCCGGCCTGGGGGTCGAGTTTGAAAATGACCAAATTTTCCGCCGATCGCCCCATCCGGTTTCCATCGCTTAAGATTTCAAGCATTTGCTCTCAATTCGCATCGTAAAGATAGGGGAAAATCCGACGGATCGGTACAGTCGGAAAGCGCCGGACGGGTTTTCCGCATCCACCCCCAGCAGCGCGACGTCCATCCCCGCTTCCCGCAGACGGCGCAACGTCTCCAGCAAAAGCGCCCGTCCCAAACCCCGCCGGCGGAACCCCCGGCGGGTCCCCAGGCTGTTGATCCACCCTTCTGGCTGGCTTTTGTGGCGGTTATCTTCCGGGAAAATGACGCCGCAGCAAAATCCCGCGAACGTCCCGCCCGGCGCGATCGCGATCGGATTCAGTTCCGGGATGTAATTGGGATTATCCAACTCGTGCTCGAACTGTTCCACCGTCAGGTCGTGGTGATTCCAGTGATCGATAAAACTTTGATTGAACATCTCAACCCAGGCTTTCCCATCCTCTTTTCCCGCGATGGGACGGCAGGTGAACCCCGCCGGAAACTGCGGTTCCGGTATCGGGAAGTCCAGGGAACGCTTCATGCGGAAAAAGCGCCGTTCCGGGGTAAAACCGTGGGCTTCCAAAACCGCCAGCCGTTGGGTTTCGGTGGTGTACGCGGAGGTTTGCAGGCGGACGGGTTTTCCCATTTTTTCCTGCAATTCCCGCATCCGATTTTCGGCCCAAGCCAAGATGTCCGCCTCGATCGCGCCGTCCCTGTAATCCGGGTGCACGACAAACTCGAAATATTCGTCCGCCGCCCACACGGCAGCATAAGCGATCGCCTCTCCGCCGGCATTTTCCCACAGGGCGACATCCCGGTTCGCGTCAAAATCGGGGGAGCGGAAATCCTGGGCGACGCGATCGCCAGAAGTCCTCCGATCCAGGCGATCGTGGGCGGACGAGGTATTAAATAAGTGGGCGATCGCCTCCAAATCCGCCGATTGTCGATAGGGACGACGGGTTAACGTATTCATAATTTTTATTAACCTTTCTGCAAGGTTTATCCCGATCTGTAGGTTGATAAATTTGGATTCATGCCATAAATTATAAACAAAATGGGCGAACCCAAAAATACTGCCGTTCAATTTGACGGCGAAACTCGTCAAGCTGCAATTTGCGATCGCGATCGCGCCAGTAAACTTGAGGATCGCCCCCTTCTCGCTCATGGCAATCAAAATTCGGGCGATCGGCGCAAAATTGGCGTTTTTTTGGCGATAAAAACATCGGTTATCCCTCCACGTTAAAAAACGCAATCCACCAGGGAGGTACTGCCCCTCCTGTCGCCGCGTTATCAGCACGGTGCCTCACTTTTCGGCCTCTGGTGGTGGCACCCCCACCGGGATTTGAACCCGGAATCCTCAGCTTAGAAGGCTGTCACTCTGTCCGTCGAGTTATGGGGGCAGTTTTCGGCAATTCCGAAGCGAATTATGGGACTCGAACCCATACCTGGAGTTTGGAAGACTCAAATGCTACCGTTACACCAAATTCGCAATATTGAAAGTGCTGACCGTCCAGCCGGGTGGAGAACCTCAAGGTTTTATGGAAACCCGGAACCGAACCCCCGGATTTTGTCGAACTTTGACCTTTATCCGTTAAGATTTGATGGTCTGAGGGTTGAAGTTTGAGGCTTGAGCTTTGAGCGTTGAGCTTTGAGCTTTAACCACAAGCAGAGATGGTTTTCTCCTACCAAAGAAGACCCATCTCTAAACCATAAATTTAGAGATTTTCGGACGGCCAGCACGAAGAGGCGGGAGTCGGGAATCGGGAGTCGGGAGTCGGGAGTCGGAGATATTTTGCGAGGGCGAATGCCATTCGCCCCTACGATTTAATAATTTCTTCCCCCACACCCCACACCCTAATTATCGGGAATTTCCAGCATCGTGCGGGCGTTGCTGATGGACAGGATGCGATCGACGGTGGACTTGAATTCCTCCACAAACGTTTGACGGCGATCGCACTCCGCGGCCAAATCTGTGGGGTCGAGCAATTCCACCCCTTCCCTCGCCAGAAAACTATCCGCCAAAGACTGATATTTCTCCGAAGTCGCGTTTTTTCCCAACACTTCGATCGCCAGTTTGTCGAGTCGTTCTTTGACCCGCGCCCGGGCCGCATTGAAATCCTTTCGGGCGCGGCTGTAGGCTGACTGCATGGTATCGAGAACCGCCTCGTAATACAGGATAAAATTCTTCATCTCGATCGCCTCCGCGACGGTCATTTCTTCCCCCGCCACCGTCACCGTCGTTGACGCATTGGACAGGACGACAATTCGCTTGATCGTGCGCCGACGGGCGATCAGAGCATCCACCTTTTGCAGGGCGGCTCGCGCCTTCGTGCCGTACTCGTCGCGGGATCTGTAGCCGGTGGGAGTCTTCCCCACTTCGACCACTGTAATCAACGTGTTTCCTTCCAAAGCAGCCCGCGCTGAATCGATCCGCTTTTCCAGCAGCGTCAATTCCGCCAGGGCATCCGTCACCGTCATCTGAGTCACGGAAATCACCTCCTTTTTAATCGTTGAATTTTTAAAAATCTAAAAACGGTTGGGTTTCGAGACAATTTGAATTGAATGCTGAGAGCTGAAAGCTGAAAGCTGACAGCTTAAGTCGAGCCCGGATTCTTCGCAGTCAAAGGACGAGGTTGCAGTAATGGCAGGGCGATGAGCGTACCTAACTGGCATTGTGATGGAAGTTGCGAACGGCAACAAAAAGTAAAGGGAAGCCTTTGGGCAACCTATAGAGGCGTATTTGACTTCGCCTAGGAGTCCGACTTATCGGAAGTTCTGAAATCCCTCCGGGGAATCCCCGTCGCTGTCTTCGCGGGGAGTAGTCAAGGACCGCTGCCCGCTCTGATAGGCGAGCCGACCCGGAATGTAGTACAATCTGAGGAATGTATTACAGACGGAGAGGGAGGGATTTGAACCCCCGGCGGGTGTTAACCGCTCCTACTTAGCAAGAAGGTGCCTTCAGCCACTCGGCCACCTCTCCAGGAAGCCCCGACGGGAGTTGCACCCGCTTCTCCCTGACTGAGAATCAGGGCGACTTGTCTGCTCGTCCACGAGGCTTCGATATCAAGTCCGGAAATCGTTCGGGTTGAAACCATTTCGGCGGACCTGATATGAGCGGGGATGACGGGATTCGCACCCGCGACTTCCTGTTCGACAGACAGGCGCTCTGGGCTAACTGAGCTACATCCCCATTGATGTAGTATGATAATTCGGTTGTCGAGGTTCGGTACAGTCTGCGTGGCTTTCTGAAAGGAGCTTTTGGCTCTTTCCTGTCCGCCACATTTTTATAATACACAAATACTACAAATCCTGTCAAGGGGTCGGGCAGAAATTTTTTGCTGGGCGTGCAAAGCGCGATCGCGGGCCGTGTTACAACAACCGCCAAGGCGGGTGAGTCCCCATTCCCGACTCCCGACTCCCCAGACGGCGGCGGGGCGAAGCGATCTGAATCCTCTATAATGGGAGTTTGGATTTTGAACCGATTAACAGGAGCGAATTATGTCTCGTGTCTGTCAGCTTACGGGTAAACGGGCGAACAACGGCATGGCTGTGTCCCACTCCCACCGTCGCAGCCACAAGCTGCAACAGCCGAATTTGCAGTGGAAGCGGGTTTGGTGGCCCCAGGGCAAGCGCTGGGTGCGTCTGAAGATCTCCACCAAGGCGATCAAAACCCTGGAGAAGAAGGGATTGCAGGCGATGGCCAAAGAAGCCGGCATCGATCTGAACAAATTTTAATTTTTCGATGGAAAATCGGCGATCGCGGGGGTCAAAGGTTGGAGTCTGGCCCCCGCTTGCCGTTGGGAAAATTATTCGTCGTCGGGAAGTCCCGCATCCCGCAGGCGTTCCCGCAGTCGGGGGAGTTCCCGTTCGGCGGCATCGGCCCGCTGGCGCTCTCGTTCCGCTCGTTCCTGTTCCCGGGCGATGCGTTCGGAACCCCACAGCAGCAGGTTTCCGTCCGGATCCCACCACCGCAGCCAGTGGGCGGTCTGTTCCTGGCGTTTTCCGAACCAAGACCCCAAAAATAGGTTCAGGGACGGGATGAAATAGCGCCCCGTTTCGTCGGGGGACAGCAGTTGATAGCGATCGCCTTCCAATTGTCGCACCTCCAGGAGTCCCGTGCCGGGGTCGAAAATAATATAGATGGGGACTTGCAAAATTCGCTCGTAAAACCACAGTTTGCCGTAGGGAAACACCGGGCGGATCGAATATTCTCCTGCGTCAGTTTCGGAGAGAAATTCCATCACGATTTGCGGCACGTCTCCCTCGGTGTAGGGGGTGTAGCTGCGGCGAACCGCCCCTTCTGCGGGGGGGGTGGCGCGGGGGACATAGAACCAATCCGGGGCTTTGACCACGGTTTTGCCGTTGACGTTGGTGCAGATGCCCATGTTGGAGGCGACCAACATTGTCGGCCGGATCAGTCCCGCCAGGTCCAGGGCTTCCGTCACGGCGGCGGCGAGGAAAGGTTGCAGGATGTTTTCCACGGGGTCATCGGGTAAGACGAAGTTTTCCGGGAGGATTTCCCAGCGGATGGTCGGGGGGGTTTGAGGGGTGAGAGTTTGGGTCATGGCGGGAAGGTGTGGGGTTGAGTGCGATCGCCCGAGTCCAGTTTAGTGCGATCGCTTCGAGTTCTGTCCCGGCATATAGCAATCGGGAGTTATTTGAAAATCTTCTCGCCCCCAAACCCCCAATCCTGGGGGCTTTGACCCGAGAGAATTTTCACCGCTCATTTCACACGATAAAAGCTCGGGAGCTTGGTAGCCCCGTCTCTTTAGAGCGGGGTGGAAAAGCGACTCGGCGGCTTTAGCCGCTGTATAGGCTTCGCCTGCTGTATAATCGAGGTAACTCAGTAGAGCCAACCATCTACGTAATGATTCGTTCCTAGTACGGAGAGATCCCGGCAACCGAAAGCGCGATATTGCATTGCGGCTCCGAGTTGCAGTAATGGCAGGGCGATGAGCGTACCTAACTGGCATTGTGATGGAAGTTGCGAACGGCAACAAAAAGTAAAGGGAAGCCTTTGGGCAACCTATAGAGGCGTATTTGACTTCGCCTAGGAGTCCGACTTATCGGAAGTTCTGAAATCCCTCCGGGGAATCCCCGTCGCTGTCTTCGCGGGGAGTAGTCAATGCTATAGATAGAATGATGGAGGTTGTCGCACAAGCCATCTGATGCCGGAACATCAATTCATATTTGTCGGCGGACTCCACAGAAGCGGGACGACACTGTTGGGACGCCTCCTGGCCGAACATCCGCAAATCAGCGGTTTTCGAGATACGGGGATTTATGCAGATGAAGGTCAACACCTACAGTCCGTCTATCCCGCCGCCCAGGAGTTTGGGGGGCCGGGTCGGTTTGGTTTCAATTCCAATTCTTTTTTGGACGAACGATCGCCCCTGGTTTCGCCGGAAAATGCCGAAAAGCTATTCCGGCAGTGGAGTCCTTACTGGGACTTGCAAAAACCGTTTTTATTGGAAAAGTCGCCCCCAAATTTGGTGCGGACTCCTTTTTTGCAGGCTCTTTTCCCCAATTCCACATTCATCATCATCATGCGACATCCGATCGCGGTTTCCTACGCGACCAAAAAGTGGAGCCGCACCCCCATACATTCCTTGGTCAAACATTGGCTTGTCTGTCACGAACGATTTGAGAGCGATCGCCCCTACCTCAATCGGGTGTTGGTTCTCCGATACGAAAATCT
>JBNGCR010000231.1:2170-8392 GCA_050045915.1 Limnospira sp. | reverse complement strand
CCCCACTCCCCCCACACCCCACTCCCCCCACCCCAACTCGGTACGGTTTCCACGAATTAGCACTCAGACCCCATGAGTGCTAAATTGACTATTTGGAGAGCTAAATTAAGGTTCCTATGGCGAAAATTGTAGCGTTTGACGAAGAGTCACGGCGGGCGATCGAGCGAGGCGTGAACGCCCTGACCGATGCCGTCCGCGTCACTCTCGGCCCGAGAGGTCGCAACGTACTGATAGAGAAAAAATTTGGTGCGCCGGACATCATCAGCGACGGGATCACGGTGGCTAAAGAAATCGAACTCAGCGATCCCCTGGAAAATACAGGTGCCCGGCTGATTCAAGAAGTGGCTTCCAAAACCAACGACGTGGCCGGGGACGGGACCACCACCGCCGCGGTATTGGCCCAGGCGATGATCCAGGAAGGGTTGAAGAACGTCGCAGCCGGGGCCAACCCGGTGTCACTGCGTCGGGGGATCGACAAGACGGTTCAACATCTGGTCAAAGAAATCGAAGCCCTGGCCAAACCCGTCGAAGGGAGCGCGATCGAACAAGTCGCCACGGTTTCCGCCGGCAATGATAGGGAAGTGGGGGAGATGATCGCCTTGGCGATGGATAAAGTCTCCACCGACGGCGTGATCACGGTGGAAGAGTCCAAATCCCTGACCACCGAACTCGAAGTCGTGGAAGGGATGCAGATCGATCGCGGCTACCTTTCCCCCTACTTCATCACCGACAACGAGCGGATGACCGTCGAACTCGATAGCGCCCGCATCCTGATCACCGACAAAAAAATCGGCGCCATCCAGGATCTCGTCACCGTACTCGAAAAAGTCGCCCGCGCCGGCCAACCGCTGCTGATTATCGCCGAGGACATCGAAGGCGAAGCCCTCGCCACCTTGGTCGTCAACAAAGCCCGGGGCGTCCTGAACGTCGCGGCCGTGAAAGCGCCGGGATTCGGCGAGCGCCGCAAGGCCATGCTGCAAGACATCGCCATCCTCACCGGCGGCCAGCTCATCTCCGAAGAAATCGGTTTGAGCCTGGAGACGGCGGATCTGGAGATGCTGGGGACGGCCACCAAAATCACCATCGACAAGGATTCCACCACCATCGTCGCCGGGGCGGGGAATAAGGGCGACGTCGAACAGCGCATCGTCCAACTGCGCCAGCAACTCGCGGAAACGGATTCCGACTACGACAAGGAGAAATTGCAGGAGCGCATCGCCAAACTGGCCGGCGGCGTGGCGGTGATCAAAGTCGGGGCTGCGACGGAAACCGAACTCAAATCCCGCAAACTCCGCATCGAAGACGCCCTCAACGCCACCAAAGCGGCGGTGGACGAGGGGATCGTCCCCGGTGGCGGCACGACTCTGATTCACCTGAGCAAAAAGGTGGAAGAATTGATGGCGACGTTCACCGTCGAAGAAGAGAAGCTCGGCGCCAAGATCGTGGCCCGGGCCTTGGAAGCGCCGCTGCGTCAAATTGCCAACAACGCCGGGGTGGAAGGTTCCGTGATCGTCGAGCACGTCCGCGGCACCGATTTCAACGTCGGTTACAATGCCCTGACGGGCGAGTTTGAAGACCTGATCGCGGCCGGCATCATCGACCCGGCGAAGGTCGTCCGCTCCGGGCTGCAAAATGCCGGTTCGATCGCCGGAATGGTGATCACCACGGAAGCCCTGGTCGTCGAGAAGCCCGAGAAGAAAGCCCCGATGCCCGACATGGACGGCATGGGCGGCATGGGCGGCATGGGCGGCATGGGTGGCATGGGCGGCATGGGTGGCATGGGTGGCATGGGGATGATGTAATCCCGATCGCCCGTTCCGCACTCCGTTAAACCCATCAAAACCCAGTAGGGGTCAACTCTACTGGGTTTTGCTCTGTCCGTCAGGTGGGTGATTTCAAGTGATTATGATAGGGTTAGATCTAAATCCGGTTCAATACCCAGATAGTCGAGCGATCGCTTTGATTCCCTCTTACCGAAGGGAGGGCTGGGGGGGGTCCGCCATCAATTTCCAGTTCAAAACCGGTTCTGATATTCGTCACCTATGGGATGTTGCCAGCTAAAATCATGCAATTTGAATATCCCGGCGGCCCGGTTCCTCTCGACTCGCCTTTCTATATTTTCCGACCGCCCATCGAAGAGCGAATTTACCAAGAAATTGAGAAACCGGGCAGTGTCATCCGCATCCGCGCCCCGAGAAAAATGGGCAAAAGTTCCCTCCTTTACAGAATATTGGCGCGGGCTCAACAGGGCGGCTATTTTACCGTCAGCATTGATTTGACCCGAGCTGACGTCGAAGTTTTGTCGGATCTGAATCGGTTTTTACGTTGGTTTTGCGCCACGGTTTGCCATCATCTCCATCTCTCCTCTCAGTTGGATGACTATTGGGACGAAGATATCGGCAGTAAAATTAGCTGCACGATCTATTTTCAGGATTATATATTGACCCAGCTCGATCGCCCCTTATTTCTCGCCCTCAATGAGGTGAATCACCTGTTCGAGTATCCCCGAGTGGCGACGGAATTTTTGCCCCTGCTGCGGTCCTGGTACGAAGAGGCGCGGCAGGTCGAAGTCCTCCAAAAAATGCGGTTGGCGATCGTCCATTCCACAGAAATTTACGTTCCCCTAAAATTAAATCAATCTCCATTTAATATCGGACTGCCGATCCGACTGCCTTCCTTCACCGCCGAACAGGTCGAAGATTTGGCGCGACGTCACGGACTCGGTGGCAACATTGAAGATCTCGTGCCTCAATTGATGGAGATGGTGGGGGGTCATCCCTATTTGGTGAGGCTGGCATTGTACGAGCTGGTCAATTCTTGGGGGGGGACGACAGGTGATCTGAGCGACCGCCTCCGCGACATTTTCGACACCGCCACCACCCAAGCCGGTATTTACAACCAACACCTGTGCGAACTGCTGGCTATTCTCGAAGATCAGCCGGAATTGTTGGACGGTTTGGAAACCGTCGTCATGGCGGAAGGGGGGACCCAAATCGAACCCATTGTCGCCTACAAATTGGAAAGTTTGGGGTTGGTGAAACTGACGGGAAACAAAGCGACGGTCGGTTGCGAACTCTACCGCCAGTATTTTAAAAGCCTCTGCGAAGGGGGGATATTGAAGGGACGATCGCGCATCCAGCAATTGGAGGAGATGAACCGGGAACTGCAAAAAATGGCGAATGTGGACGAATTGACCCAAGTCGCCAACCGACGTTTTTTTGCCTCCTACTTGCGAACGCAGTGGCAACAACACGGACTGCAGGGGGAGGTTCTTTCCCTGATCTTGTGCGATATCGACCACTTTAAATCCTATAACGATACTTACGGACATATCGCGGGCGATCGCTGTTTGCAATTGGTGGCAAAAGCCCTGCGATCGAGTGTGGGGCGATCGGCGGATGTCGTCGCCCGTTACGGGGGGGAAGAATTTGCCATCATCCTGCCACAAACGACCCCCCTCGGAGCCCGGCATCTCGCCGAAACCATCTGCAAAAATGTGAAAGCATTACAAATTATTCACAAAACCTCTTTTTCTACCGAGAAAATCGTTACGATCAGCGTGGGGGTTGTCAGTATAATTCCGAACCTAAGTCTCGATCCTTCCGTTTTGATCGGGGCCAGCGATGAGGCGTTGTACGAATCCAAATCCCGGGGGCGCGATCGGGTCACGGCAAAAGATTGGACGATCGCCCCCTTCGAGTCCAAATTCTAATTGATACGATCCGCCGATCGCCCGCCATTTATGCCATGAATTTATTTTATTATCAAGTTGGTGGCAGCCTTCGCAATGATGCCCCCTGTTATGTAGAACGGGCGGCGGATACTCAACTCTACGAAGCTTTAAAACGGGGAGAATTTTGTTACCTCCTCAATGCCCGACAGATGGGCAAATCCTCTTTGTTGGTGCGGACGAGCCACCGCTTGCGTCGAGAAGGATATCTCTGCGCGACCCTCGACATGACCCTGATCGCCAATCGGGACATCACCCCTCTGCAGTGGTACAAAGGAATTGTCGTCGCCTTGGGGCAGAAACTCAAACTGATCGGAAAGCTGAATTTAAAAACTTGGTGGAAAGACAGAGAAGAGCGGTCTGAGGTGCAGCGGTTCGGGGAATTTATCGATGAGATATTGCGACAGTTTACGGGCAAAAAAATTGTGCTGTTTATCGACGAAATTGACAGTGTTTTGAAGCTCAATTTCGCGACCGATGATTTCTTCGCACTGATTCGTTTTTGCTACACTCAGCGGGCCTTCAATCCGGAGTACGAGCGCATCACCTTCGCCATTTTCGGCGTGGCGATCCCGTCCAACTTGATCCGCGATGGGTGTGCGATCGCGAATCCCAGCCGCACCCCTTTCAACATCGGGACGGCGATCGCGCTGGAGGGTTTTACCCCGGAAGAAGCCGAACCCCTGGCGCGGGGACTTTCGCCTCAATGGGAGGTGGGGCGATCGCTCCTCCGAGAAATTCTAAAATGGACGTCCGGCCAGCCCTTTCTCACTCAAAAATTGTGCAAAATATTGACAAATTTTATTGCCGAATATGGCGAAATTGACCCCTTGTGGATCGATGCTATCGTCCGAAAAGAAATCATCGAAACCTGGGAATCCCGGGACGAACCCGAACATTTTTGGACGATTCGGAATCGCATTTTGTCCGACCCAAACAAGGTTCATGGTTTATTGAAAATTTATCAAAAAATATTGCGAGGGGAACCAGTTAAAAGCGATGAAAGTCGCGAACAGCTCGAGCTGCAATTGTCGGGATTGGTCATTAAAAATGGTTGCGAATTGCGAATCAAAAACCGTATTTATAAAGCTGTTTTCAGCCTAGAATGGGTGCAAAAGCAACTCGAATAAATACGCTTTATATCCACAAATTAGAGGAAAAATGATGGATGAAGATGCAATTTTTAAAGTCGGCGGTAGCCTGGGAAAAGATGCTCCAAGCTATGTTAAAAGAAGCGCAGATAGAAAAATATACCATGCTTTAAAAGGGAGGAATTTTTGCTACGTTCTCAACTGCCGACAAATGGGAAAATCTTCCCTGCTGGTGCAAACCAGCCACCGCTTGCAAGGGGAAGGATTTCGATGTGCGACCTTAGACATGACGCTGATCGGCAACGAAGACGTTACGCCATCGCAGTGGTACAAGGGGATTGTAACCGTTTTGTGGCATAAATTCGGACTCGCCGGCCGTTTCAATTTAAAAGGGTGGTGGAAAGAACGAGAGGATGTATCGCTGTTGCAGCGGTTGGGAGAATTTATCGAAGAACTGCTGCGGTTATTTCCAGAAGATCGGCTGTTTATTTTTGTCGATGAAATCGATAATATTCTGAGTTTGGCGTTTCCCGTCGATGATTTTTTTGCCCTGATCCGATACTGTTACAATCAGCGAGCGATCGCCCCCGAATTTAACCGAATAACGTTTGCCATTTTTGGGGTGGCTTCCCCCTCGGATTTGATCCGCGATCGCCAGAAAACGCCCTTCAACATCGGCACGGCAATTCCCCTCTCCGGCCTGTCCCTGGAAGAAGCAAAACCCCTGGAAAAGGGATTGCAAATTCCCGGCTTCGATCCTCGGATATTACTGCGGGAAGTTTTATCTTGGACGGGGGGGCAACCCTTTTTGACGCAAAAGCTGTGCAAGCTGATCGTTTTGACGGTTCGGGACTCCCAAAAAATATCGGTTCAAACCGAGGCGGAACTGGTGGAAAAAATTGCGATCGCAAAAATCGTCGATAATTGGCACTTCCAGGACGAACCGGAACATTTGAAAACCATCTCAAATCGCCTATTAAGAAATCCAAATCAGAGCGCTATAGTTCTGTCTATCTATCAAAAAATATTGCAAAAATATCCAGTAAGATTTGAAAATAGTGCCGTCCAAATTGAACTCTTATTATCTGGCATTATCGAAGTTTGTGGGGAAAAGTTAAAAGTTAAGAATTGCATTTATGAAGCCGTATTTAATTTAAAATGGGTGAGAGATAGACTGGAAGAAATTCGCCCCTATTATCGGGCGATAGACGCTTGGATTTGCTCCCAAAAAACGGATGAATCTCGGCTGCTGCGCGGACAAGCCCTTCGGGAAGCCCAGGCTTGGGCAAAAGACAAAAGTTTGAGCGATTTGGACTATCAATTTCTAGCCCGTTCCGAAGAATTAGATCGCCAAGAGGTGCAAAATGCCCTGGAAGCCGAGCGATCGCAAGCCATTCAAGC
>JBNGCR010000231.1:0-2070 GCA_050045915.1 Limnospira sp. | reverse complement strand
GGACATAACGGCTCCGTTCTGACCGTTGACATCAGCCCCGACGACCAATTAATCGCCACGGGAAGCAACGATAAAACGGTCAAAATTTGGCGGCGCAACGGACAGCTACTCCACACGTTGAAACACGGGGGAACCGTCCACCGCATCGCGTTCAGTTCTGAGGGCGATCGAATTGTCGCCGCCAGTTTAGACGGCAACATTCATCTGTGGAGTGTCGGCGGAGAATTGCTCGCAAGATGGCGGGGACACGATGCCCCGGTGTGGGGAATTGACATCAGCCCCGACGGAAAATTGATCGCCTCTGCCAGCGGCGATAATACCGTAAAATTGTGGTCAATTTCCGAGGATAACAATTCGACTCCCGCCCTTCTCCGAACCTTGACAGGACACGATATCGCCCCCTGGAATGTCGCCTTCAGTCCGGATTCCAAGTGGGTCGCCTCCGCCGGAGTAGACACTACGGTTAAACTGTGGAAGGTGGACGGAACCGCCGTAAAAACCCTGGAAGGACACCGGATGCCGGTCTGGGACGTGGCATTTTGTCCCCCGATGAATTGGCTGGTTTCCGTCAGTTCCGATCGCACGTTTAAACTGTGGGATATGGAGGGAAAATTGCTGAATTCGGTGGAGACGGAAGATGCAATTATCGGTGTCGATTGCAGTAAAAACGGTACATTTATCGCCACGGGCGGTCAAGATAATGGCATCAAGATTTGGAAGCCGGACGGCACGTTGGTTCGCCGTTTAAAACAACATAATGCTGTAGTTCGGGATGTCGCCTTGCAGTCCGACGGCTTGATGGCGGCTTCCGTCAGCGACGATGGGACGGTGAAACTGTGGGGGCGCAACAGCAACCTGGCGAACCCCCTTTACGGCCACGAAGATACGGTTTGGGACGTGGCGACGAGTCCCGATGGCCGGTGGGTGGTTTCGGCGGGGGACAAAACCCTGCAATTGTGGGACACGGCGGGGAGGCGACTGCACACCCTCGCCAACCCGGAGGGACAAGCTCTGGCCGTCGCCTTCACCCCGGATTCCCGGGGGATGATCTTCGGCAGCAATGTCGGCACCCTGGAAATTTGGGAGTGGGGCGAGGGACCCTTATCGGAGATGCGGCGCACCCAAGTTTTGAACGGACACGCGGCGTCCGTGTATGCCGTCGCCGTCAGTCCCGACGGCCAAACCATCGCCTCCGCCGGGGACGACAAAACCATCAAACTCTGGACTCGAAATGGTGAACTCCGGCACAGTTTTTTCGCCCACGAAGAGAGAATTTGGAAATTAGAATTTACACCCGATGGCAAACAATTGGTTTCTGCCAGCGAAGATGGGACGGCAAAATTGTGGGATCTCGACGGCACGGCAAGGGCGACTTTTTCCCACGATGGTGTGGTCTGGGGGGTTGCCATTCATCCCCACAAAAATCTGGTCGCTTCCGTCAGCCGCGACGACACTTTGAAGCTGTGGAAATTTGACGGGACTTTGGTGCGATCGCTTCCCGGAAACAGCCGGGGACTGACCCGCGTTGCCTTCAGTCCGGACGGCGAAACCATCGCCACGGCCGGGGTCGATAACACGGTGAAACTGTGGGATTTACAGGGAAATTTATTGTCCACTTTGCCCGGACATCGCGGGATGGTGATATCGCTGGCATTTACCGCCGACGGCGAGTTTCTCGTTTCCGGCGGAGACGACGCCACGGTTATTTTGTGGAATTTGCAGCAAATGGAAACCTCGAACGAACTCGAATATGCCTGCGACTGGGTGCGGGATTATTTGCAAACCAGTCCGGAGGTCAGATCGGATTATTATCATCAGAATCAATGGGGCGATCGCAGTTTGTGCGACGGGGTGGGCGATCGGCATCGAAAGGTAACCAATCCATTGATTCGCCACGACAATTAGCCGGAAATTGGCAATGGCAGACCGGGGGCAAACCCGCCCTCCTAAAAGTGTCAAAAATTTGCTATCATTATTAATATATAGCAATCGGAAACCATTTGTAAAATTGTCTAGCCCCCAAACCCCCAATACTGGGGGCTTTGAGTCGATCAATTTTTCACGAATCAT
>JBNGCR010000230.1:0-8514 GCA_050045915.1 Limnospira sp. | reverse complement strand
CTTATCTGGCGAAATTGGGTGCGATCGCGATCGTGACACTTTGGAATTTCTGGGTCAACCTGAAATTGAGTTGGCGGGTGACGGAAGTTGATGAAGATGTCAGATTGAATGAAAGGCGATGAAAAACTAGAGCAAGCGTGAGGAAAACACGAGAATGTCCAGTGGCTCAAGCAGCGATCAATTCACACGAGAAGTCGCTTCTCAACCCTCAATTGCCGTGTTTTACCCAAATTTTGCAGGGGGAGGGGCGGAAAGTGTCGGCCTGTGGATTCTAGAGGCTTTAAAAAATCAGTATGATGTCACACTTTTAACTTTATTTCCTCTCGACTTCCAACAGATCAATTCGGCCTATGGAACCCAACTTTCGCCCCAAAATGTAGCCGTAAAATCGATGTTTCCACGCGCCGCCCAGAAGAGCTTGCAGTTTTTAATCGCCAACAATAGTGGGGTCAAAAAGTGGGTCAATCATTCTTTTATCGGTTGGTTTAAAGCCCAAACTCAAGACGATGATTTGGTGGTGTCAGCTTACAATGCAGCCGACTTGGGAAAAAGAGGGATTCAATACATTCACTGGATCAACGTTTTTGACAAAGACGACAGATTTTATAAGAACATTTCCCACTTTTCTGATGAGAGGATGAAAGGCAATATATCCATCTCCAATTCTTACGTTGTGGCTGATTCAGTCCGGGATGAATATGGTATCGAGTCAACCGTAATTTACCCTCCCGTCGTTTTGGAGGTGCAAAATATTCCCTGGGAACTCAAAGAAAATGCCTTTATCTGTAGCGGCCGATTGACCGTTGCCAAGCAACCTCACAAAGCGATTCAAATTCTCAAAAAAATTCGAGAAAAAGGCCACGATGTCAAACTCTATCTCACCGGGGGTGGCGGTGGCTTGTACGGTTGGAAATACGTTCGATTTCTCAAAAAAATGGTCGCCGAAAATTCGGATTGGGTGACGTTGTATCAAAACTTACCCTACCCGGACTACGTGAAGGTTTTGGCCAAGTGTCGCTATGGAATTCACTACAAAAAAGAACCCTTTGGGATTTCAATTGCCGAAATGGTGAAAGCCGGGGCCATTCCGTTCGTCCGCAGTGTCGGCGGCCAGGTCGAAATTGTCGGGCCGGAGAATCGAGATTTATTTTTTGACAGCGAAGAAGAAGCCGTCGAAAAAATCTTATTTGTGTTGGAGCATCCCGAGAAGCAGCAACAACTCCGACAAACTTTAGAGGAACGTCAGTCCATCTTTTCGACCGAACATTTTACGAAGGAAATCGGGGAATTTGTCAACCATGAATTGCAACTCTCTCAGTCCGGGACATCCGAACCCTGAGTTTCCAACGGTTGTGGCCCGTTTAAAAAACCCCCAAAATGCCCCAGCCCTGCCACATTGATTCCCGGATGTGTCGGTCGGGTTCGGCAGTACCGGCGATCGCAGTCGTGACACTTTCAAGGTTTTAGGTTAACCTAAAGTTGAGTTGGCGGGGGGCAGAAGTAGACCGATCAATCAATCTCAGACGGGCGGGGGTAGAAACTTCGTGAAAATTTCCTTAATCGTTAGCGATCTGTCGAGCAGTGGAGCCGGGAGATGGGGGGGCGCGGTCCGCCCTTTTCTGCTTTCCCAAGCCCTGCGACAAATTGGGTATGATGTCGAAATCTTGGGATTTTGCCAGGACGGTTCGCCGATTAATTTTGACAACAGCCCGGTGCCAATCGTTGCCATTCCGAGTTCCAAGTCTTATCCCCAATTTTGGCGATCGGCTCAAAAATTACTAGCCCGAATCACGGGAGATATCATTTACGCTTACAAGCTCAAACCCACCAGCTTTGGTTTGGCGCTGCTCAAAAAAATGCAGACGGGTCGCCCGGTCTTTTTGGATATCGACGATTGGGAATTGAGTTGGCACGGAGGAGACAACTGGAAGTATCGCCCGACGGTCAAACAGTTCGCAAAGGATCTGTTAAAAGCCGACGGCGCTTTGCGACAACCCGACCATCCCTTTTATTTGAATTGGATCGAAAAATGGGTGTCAAAAGCCGATCGCGTCACGTTGCACACCCGGTTTCTGCGGGAGCGTTTCGGCGGCATCTACCTCCCCAACGGCAAAGATACGAAGTTATTCGACCCGGCGAATTACGACCCGGACGCGAGTCGAAATCGTTACGGGTTGAGCGGATATCGAGTGTTGATGTTTCCGGGGGCTCCCCGGCCTTACAAGGGAGTGGAAGAGGTGCTGACGGCGCTCGATTTATTGGACGAATCGGATCTGAGATTGGCAATTGTGGGCGGCAGTCCCTACGACGATTATGATGCTAAACTGAATGAAAAGTGGGGGCGGTGGATCGTCGAGCTTCCCAACTCCCCGCCTCAAATGATGCCGGAGATTGTGTCGGCCGCTCACCTGGTTGTTGTGCCCCAACGGGATCACCCCGCCACTCGGGCACAGTTCCCCCTGAAGCTGACGGATGGCATGGCGATGGCCAAACCCGTCTTGGCGACCCGCGTCGGCGACATCCCCGAAATTTTGGGAGAGACCGGGTATTTGGTCGATCCGAGTTCTCCCCGACAAATTGCCACCCAAATTCAGTGGATTTTCAATCATTTAGATGAGGCAAATCAGCTCGGCATCCAAGCTCGTGCCCGGTGCGTCAAGCACTACGGTATCGATCGGATGTCTGAAATTTTGTCCGAGGTGATAGAAAACTATCGTTAGGGTGATTGGCGTCGGGGGCGATCGCCGTTCAAGTTGAATGAAAGGATCGATTTATGTCTGGCACAAATGCATTTGTTATCAACCTGATAAAACGCAATCCATTCAAAGTATTTTTCAATATTTTATTGGGTTTTGCTAGCGCGATTTTTAACGGTGTCAATACGGCACTGATCGTCCCCGTACTGCTACAGATTGCGGGTCAAGAAATCGAACTCAAAGGCTCTCCACCCATCATCAAAACCCTGTTTTCTCCGTTCGAGTCGATTCCGGAGCAGTACCGACTGATCGTCATGCTGGCGGTTATTGTTTTGACGATCGTCCTGAAAAATGGAACCAATTATCTGAGAAATTTGCTCTCCGTCGCATTCAATCGCAGTTTGGCGAATACGGTCAAATCGGAAATGCTCATCACTTTGATGGACACCGACCTGGATTTTTTTACAAAAATGAAAGTCGGAGACCTGACCAAGCGATTGGGATCGGATACGGCCCAGTCCGTTCAGACCATCAATGCGTACATCAATTTGGTCACACAAAGTATCACGATTTTAGTCTTTGTGGGATTGCTGGTGTCGATTTCATGGCAGCTCACATTAGCCTCGACTATTTTAATTATTTTAATTCTGTTCATCAACCAAAATATTATCCGCCGCTCGAAGCAATATGGAGATCTCCTCAATCAAACTCAAAAGGGTTATTTTGTCAAAGTTATTGAAACCTTAAATGGAATTCGATTGATCAAATCTGTGGGGAGCGAAAATCGAGAATACGAAACCATCAGAGACCTGATGCTGAAACTTGAAAATATCGCTCTCAAGTCGGAGATGAACTCTTCACTCATCCAACCGATCAATGAAATTACCAGCATTCTGTCAATCATCGTTATCTTGGTTTTGGGCCGCAGCTTATTCTCCGATCAAATCGAAGCCATATCGGCCGTCTTGCTGACTTACTTGCTCGTCTTATTTCGCCTGCTCCCGGTGGTCTCCAGTTTGAACGGCATTCGCAACCAAATTTCTCGGGGATCTGCAAGTTTTAATACGGCTTATGACCTGTGGAGAAGGGACAACAAACCGATCATGGAACGGGGGTCGATTCCCTTTGAAGGTTGTCACGACAACATCAGTTTCAACGACGTTTTTTTCTCCTACCCGGGGCAAAGTCACCAGGCGCTCAAAGGCATCAACCTGACGCTGCCCAAAGGACAGACATTGGCATTAGTCGGAAGTTCCGGGGCGGGAAAGTCAACTTTTGCAGATTTGCTGCCCAGATTTTACGACCCCACCTCGGGCTCGATTACCATCGACGGCACCGACCTTCGCCAATTCGATTTGGTCAGTCTTCGGCGGTCGATGGGAATTGTCAGTCAAACGACTTTTCTGTTTAACGATACCGTCAGAAATAATATTATTTATGCCCGTCCGGATGCTACGGAAGATGAAATCGTGAATGCCGCCAAACAGGCGAATGCTTACGAGTTTATCATGAATTTGCCCAAACAGTGGGAAACGGAAATCGGCGATCGCGGCGTCATGCTCTCGGGGGGGCAGCGTCAGCGGTTGGCGATCGCCCGAGCCTTACTTCAAAAGCCCCAAATTCTGATTTTGGACGAGGCAACCAGTGCTTTGGATACCGTTTCCGAGCGTCTGGTTCAAGAGGCGATCGACCGGTTGAGTCGCGATCGCACCGTGCTGGTGATTGCCCACCGCCTCTCCACGGTTCAAAAAGCAGATACGATCGCCGTTTTAGAGCAGGGAGAGGTCGTCGAAGTCGGCAGCCACAAACAACTGCTCCAAAAAGAAGACGGTTATTACCGTCGCTTATATTCCATACAATTTGCCGACAAGGAGAAAGAAGAAAACTATTTGGACGAACAGGTTCTGGCCAAAGCGTCTTACGAAGCTCGCGGTTTTCTCAATTCAATTATTGGTTCCCTGAGATTGCTGGCAGACGAGATTGTAGACACGCCCGACGAGCAAGCGGAACTCACCGAAGAAGCCTATCAATCGGCTATCTATTTGTTGAGAACTATAGAGGTGTTTGAAAATAAACTGCATGAAAAGTAGTTGCACCCCCAAAATGAGCCGGGTCAGCCACCGTTTCCGGCAATTGACCCTCCCGGAGCGCGATCGCCGAAACCGTCAGCGAGGGGGCGTTCCGGAAATAGTGGGGCAACCCATTTGTTCTCAAGTCCGCCGTCAAAGCTGCCGCCATTCCGACGATTGCCTTTACATTTCTTTAATATTAAAAAACGTGCAACTCAGCCGGGTGTGTGCTATCATAAAAATGCCAATTCGATCAAATTGATGGGTGTAAACTGGGACTGAATTGACGAAAAGCGTCCTGCAAATTCGAGTTCAATCATTCAAGTCAAGTGAGCGAAAAAATTATCGGAATGTTAACCAGCTATCCGCAGCTCAATCAAAGCGATTGGCTGTGGAAGCAAACTCCTCACAGCTTTGGCAAATGGGGAAATATCATCATGCAAGCCAATCACCCTCGCCCCGATTACCTTCTCCTTTACCAATTCGATTTTGCCCGCAAGAAGCCGAAAAAGAGTCCGACTTTACGTCAGCAGTTGAAGCAGATCCTCAAACCGCAGCCCCAACCCGAAGAACCGAGCCTGCCCGAAAAGCTTCGGGGGGTTCCGAAAGAGCGAATCATTTATTTATTGCGGGAACCTCCCCTGGAAGAAATTCGGGAAATCAACAAGGTCAATTACGAACAAGCCCAGAATTATTGCGGGTATATATCCGGGCCGGATGATTTCGCTCCCGTGCCGGACTATATGCCCGCCATTTGGTATCACAGCAACTCATTTCGCGAACTGGATACTCTCGAAGCTCCCGCCAAAACTAAAGCCTGTTCTTGGATCACATCCGGTATCAACCGCACTTTAAATCACCAGCGACGCCTCGACTTTCTGCGACAAATTAAATCGGAGATGGACATTGATATCTACGGGCGTAACTTGCCCGACTGGTCCCAATCGGGCGGTTCTCTCAGCAATAAATGGCATGGAATGGCTCCCTATTACTACAATCTGGCGATCGAAAATTATGCCGAAAATGACCTGTACGTGAGTGAAAAATTGTGGGACTCTTTGCTGGCCTGGTGTTTGCCGATTTATTACGGGGGGCCGGCGGCTGACAAGTTGTTGCCCCCCGGCAGTTTTTTAAGATTGCCGAGTTTGGATGAAAAGGGCATCTCCTACGTGAAAGAGGTCATTTCTGACCCCGATCGCTGGCATCAGGCATGGCCCGCGATCGCCGAAGCTCGACAGATTATTTTGCACAAGTTGAACCTCCTCAACTGGCTGTCAGAATTTGTTGCTTAGTGGGTTGAAATAATGGATGGAATTTGTACCTTAGCCAATGATAAAGTTTACGATCAGCTCGTCGCCCTCTTAAATAGTATCGAAGCCAATCAGGGGGCTGATATACCGGTTTGCGTTTATCCCTACGATGATAATACGGAGCGGATCGCCGCGGAAATTAACCGCCGCCCTCAAGTGCAGCTTTATGGCGATCGCGAATCCATAGAACGCTGGGACCGTTTCGCCCGCCAAGTTTGGGACGCCCACCCCTCGGCCCGCCAAACTTGGGCGCAGCGGGGCTACGAACCTTATCATCGGGTCGGGACTCATCGCCGCTACTGCGCTTTTGACGGGCCTTTCGACCGGTTTATCTACATGGATGCCGACGCCTTACTTCTGTCGCCGGCGGCGCCCATTTTTCGGCAGTTAGAGCGCAGCGATTGGGTCGTTTACGACTTTCAATTTAAAGATCCCGGCCACGTTTACGACCTGTCTTCAAACAAATTGGGGGAAGTCTTTTCGCCCGATCGCATCGAGTCGGAGATCTTTTGTTCTGGATTTTATGCCACATCGAAAAGAATATTTGAAGAGCAGAAAAGAGAGCAACTGCTGCATCAGCTCGAAGCGGGCGAAGCCGAAATTTTATATTTGATGGCTCCCGATCAAACGGTGCTCAATTATATGGTGATGAGGTCGGATCTCAAGGTGTGCAATTTGGCCCGGAGCTTGCCCGCCGACGAAAAAACGGGAAATAGCGTCACTTCCGCCCACTTCCAAGAAAAAGATCATCTCGTTTACGACGGCGGAAAACGTCTGACCTACCTGCACTATATCGGCGTATCTTCCAAGATTTTTGCCCGGGTCTGTGCCGGAGAAAACCTCGATTTTCCCTATCGAGAGACCTTCCTCTATTATCGCTATTTACACGAACCGGAAAAACGACCTCGATTTGACTCCCAACCCGAACCGTACAAGCGCCCCCCAAATTTATTCCGACGAGCTTTGAATCAATTTAAGTCAACTTTCAACTGATGAGGACAATTCTATGAGTCGCGGCATTTATATCACGGCGAATGACAAGGTGATCGAACAGGCGATCGCACTTATGAAGAGCATCCGGATGTACGACAGCGAGACACCGGTTGTTTTGATCCCCTACGACGATAACTATCAAAAAATTGCCTCGATATTGACCGAATCCTACGGTGTCGAAATCTATCAAGATCTGGAATTTATAGACCGCCTGTCCAACCAGTTATACCAAATCTTTGGCGAGGGTTTTTTCGCCCGACCCAATCAATTCCGCAAACAGGCTTGCTGGTTCGGTCCGTTTGAAAAATTCATTTATATCGATACGGATATCGTCGTATTTGACAAGATCATCGAGACGACCAATTATTTGGATGAGTCCGATTTTATTTGTTACGACTATCAGCATAAGGGGGGAATCACCAATGTGTTCACCCCCAAAATATTTGCAGATGGTGTCCTCGAAGAAAGTGACATTCAAGATCTGTTCAACGGCGGATTTTGGGGGGCGCGTAAAAATTTGATTTCGGAAGAAACTTTATATGAAACGTTTTCCGAATGTGCCGCCCACCCCGAATATTTCGACTTTTCTCAAAAAACGTCAGATCAACCGATCATCAACTATATGATTTTGAAAAAAATCCCGCGTCGCTTCAACATCGTCCGTCGGCCTGGGGGGGCGCCGGGAAGCTGGGCGGGTAGCAAGCATTTTCAGGTGACAGGAGAGCGTCAAATCGTCGATCCTAACGTCAATCAACCACTGGAATACTTGCACTGGGCGGGAATTCGCATCAAACCCGGTTGTCCTTACTGGGAGATCTGGAAATATTATCGGTATTTGGACGAACCCATTTAATTCTGAGAGATCCGTTCAATTTGTTTGCGAGTCGCATCAAGAAAAATTATCTGGATGTCAAAGATGACAGCCGGACGATCGCGGATATTTGGATTTCCTATGCTCGGGAGTATTTGGGAGAAACGGATTATTTAAAGAACCGAAAAATTAACGTTAATTATAATCGATGGGCGACCGAAGTTGATGATCGCAAACAAATCGCTTCTCAGTTAAAAGTAGAATTTTCAGATGCGGGTATTGATGAGGTCAAAACTGAGGGGGGTGGCAGTTCTTTTGACGGGACAAATTTGTCCGGACAAGCGAGCCAAATGGACGTTCTCAATCGGTGGAAAAGCTGCTCGAACGATCCGTCGTATAAACGTTTATTTGAAAATCGAGAAGTCATCGAATACTCGGAACGAATATTTGGTCATATTCCCGGCACGGAATGTCTGTGAGTTGGAGTGGGGCGCGATCGCATCGCGGGATTGAAACGGGAATCTAAAGAATTATCTGTATTGAGAAAACGGCGAATTGCATCTCGCTATAATCAGATCATGCAGACCGATCGCACCCCCATGAACCCGGAACAGAAACGATCCCTCGTCAACCAC
>JBNGCR010000229.1:0-8524 GCA_050045915.1 Limnospira sp. | reverse complement strand
ACTCCCGACTCCCGACTCCCGACTCCCGACTCCCGACTCCCGACTCCCGACTCCCGATTCTCAGCAGCAGGGTGGGATAGGGGTAGGAATGGGGGAGGGTGAGGGGAGGGCCGGAATAGTTGCGGGAAACGGTGGAGGCGATCGCATCCAAGATCTCGGGCAACCGTTCCTCGGGGCCGTATACCTCCAGACTGACGCTCCACCAGTCCCGATTTTGAATTTGCAGTTGACTCAGTTCCAGGGCGCCCCCGGATGTCTCGCCGTCGAGGGAATGGGAACGCAGCGATCGCGCCTTCTGGACGGCAATCCAGGTCTTCATCTCCCGCACTTCCGGCGGGATCATCCGTTCCGCCTGGGGATCGTCGCACAGCCACTTGATCCAAATTTGGGCGCGTCCCTCCCACTGCGGGCTCACGTTCCAGACTCCCAAATCATCCCGCCGCCACTTCAATTCCAGGCGTCCCTGTCGGTGTTTGAGGTTGAGAAATTCGCACCCGGGAACGCACAAATACACATCTTCTCGCGCCGGTGGGGTTTCCAATTTTCCGGGACAGTCGGACTCGAACCAGTCCCGAATGTCAGCCGGGATTTGTCCGGGATGAAACCAGCGCATTTCTGCGGTTATCAGCATGAAATTTTTACCCGCGATTGAGCGAAGCCCACCGGCAAAGCCGATCGCCCTTCTTTTTTTACCGGATGGGGGGCGATCGCGCACCTATCGGGAGGGGGAGATGGGGGCGATCGCTTCTTGGTTCGGGAGGATGCGGGTTGGCAGGTGGCGGGGAGTCGGAGGTGCGATCGTTCGGTTATAAAACTTAACAAAACTAGATGGAGAGCAAAAATAGAGATATACTAAAATCACTTGCGATCGCGAAACCCAAATGACAGACTAGGCTATAGACCAGAAGGGACGGGTCAACTATTCCAGACGAGATGCCAAGCAGAGGGAGTGTGTAGAGTGACAACGACCGATCATTCATCTTATCCAGAATATGAAAATTCACCTTTGATCGAGGTTGTATGTGGAGTGGTTTTCCAACCCATTCAGTCATTGCTGACACCTCATATCGGATTGCTGTGGGAAAAGTTAAAGCGTGACTATCCGAGTTGCCGAGAACTAGCACCTTTGACTCCCCCACTCGAATTGTATGAAAACCTACCTTCCGAACTGACACTCGAATTGTCGGATATTCCCCCTTTGCCGAGGGTCTGGTTCGTAGATGCTGAAGGCAACGGAATCATTCAAGTTCAGCGCGATCGCTTTTTGTACAATTGGAGAAAAGGAAATTCAAAAAATTCTTATCCCAGATATTCACAAGTATTCCGACAATTTACAAAACACTTGTCTACCTTCAGTCAGTTTTTAGTCGAAACGGAATTAGAGCCAATCAGCCCTCTACAGTATGAAATTACTTATGTCAATCACATCTTACAAGGAGAGGGTTGGCATGATTTTTCAGACATCGGAAAAATCTTCCCTTTTTTAAATTTGGAACCCTCTAAAGATGAGTTTTCATCCCTTGAAGCAATCAATTCGCGACTCACTTTTAACTTACCCGATGGGATCGGACGCTTACACATGAGCATTCGTAGCGGAATTCGACAGCAAGGTGATCGACCCGTACTACTATTTGATTTAACTGCCCGTGGCATCGGAGAAAATCAATCACGCGATCGCATAGAAGAATGGTTCGACCCAGCTCATTTCCACATCATACAGACATTTGAAAAGTTGACCAGTCAAGAAATTAAAGATAACACCTGGAGGGCTAAAAATGACTAGATTAAATTGCCAAGTTTCAACTTTTCTAGAAGAAGAAGATAGAATAATTGATAGTTCAAGTACAACAAATGACTCGATTCGAGTCAATCCTTGGGGAATTACTGACCGCAGCCTCTCTTTTTCCAATCCCCAGAAAGCTGACATCTGCATTGCTTCCGAAACTTCCGCCGATCTGACCATTGATGAGTCCAAAAAGTTGGCGATCGCAAAATCTTATTGGCGCATTCACCAACCCATAGCTATAAGATCGAGTTCAAAAACTTTTATCTATCAGTCAAAAATACAACCATTAGAAGATACTGGAACGACGATAAGTTCTACAGAATATTTCGATCCGGATGTTGATGATGAGCCGGAAGATTATCGTGGAATACTTGCTGTAAAGCATCAGAGAAAACTCATCTTTTCAGAAGAGATAGAGATTCAAGTCAAAAATTTGCCTCGCCGAAAACCTCGAATTACAATTGATCGTCGAATGGTTGAAATAGAAGATGACTAAGGATTGGTATGAAATTGTAGATGCGGACTGTGAGCTTACCCAAGGAGATTTGATTCCTGGCTGTCCAATCTTGACGTGGAAAACCGAACTTCCTCAATTGAATAACTTGCAATCTGAGACAGAAGTTTTGAAAGCATCCGTTGAAGCGATTCAAGCTGATGTTATTGTCATGACTCAGGCTTGCGATTTAGAAAATTATAAAGTAGAGAATGTTATTCTCTGTCCTCATTTTTCGCTATCTGAGTACAAGCAAGGCTGGGAAGAGGTGATGAGTGGCAAAAATCAAAATCCCAGCGCGAAAGCATGGCGAAGACATTGTGATGATATTAAAGATGGTTATATATGGAATCTAAGTATGCTAAATTATTTTAATAGTGAGATACTAAGTGTAGAGCATCGTGTTGTTGAGTTTCATGAAGTCTATACCATTCCCCGTTACTTCCTTGAGTCACTGCTTCAACAAAGAGGAGAATCCCGATTAAGATTACTCCCCCCTTACCGAGAACATCTTTCACAGGCTTTCGCACGTTTCTTCATGCGAGTCGGACTTCCGATAGGCGTTGATGAGAAGGCTTGGCGTGATCAATAAAAGGCGAGCGACTCAATCTAAAAATGAAGAAATAACAATAAATCAAAAGTCGGAAATTTGAACGATCGCCAGAGCGCACCTACGAACCGCGATCGCGATATCCCCCGCCTTTCTGATAAATCAAATAGCAGGCTTCCAAAAATTGAGTTGCCGTCATTTCTGGCGGTATCGTTTCCATTGCTATTTTATTTTTAATCTGCGTCGCGAGTTCCTGACTGATTGTTTTTCGGGCGGCTTTCGTCAGGTGGTCGCGCCGCTGGAGATAGTCCCGAATTACCGCAAAATCATCCGGCGTGAGGGGGTAAATATCGGCCGTTCTTTCGATTTCTTCCACCCATTCTTGACCCCGTTCGGAGATTTTAAAATTAGCGGCAAAGGCAGCCCCTTCTTCCTGAATCACCAAAGTTCCCGCCAGCCAATCGCCGAGGCGCTTTTCTTTGCGAGATAATAAAATTAAAAATACGCCGATAAATAGAATTTCATCGACGGGGCGGAGTAAAGTTCGTAGGGCGGCTTCTTGGAGTCGGACGGGTTTGCCGTCATCCCGAATTACCCGGATTTTGACCCGTCGCTTTCCCGGTGTCTGCCCCCGCCACAGGGTTTCAAAAAAGACGAAGTAACCGACGTAAATCAAAAAAGTGACTAACAGCCAAATGGCAAAAAACCAGAGTCCGAGGCGATCGATCCAAGGAATCAAACCGAACAGGAACGGAACCACAGTTCCCAACGCCGACCAAACCAGGGTGAAAACGAAGAGAATTAATCCGAGAACGACATAATCAACAATTAATGCGTAAGCTCGGTTGCCGATGCCGGCCAAAGAAAATTCGAGTTCGACGCTTTCCGGCGTTTCCAGTGAAACTCGATTTAAAAATTTCATGACTGTCAACCCCTTTTCTGCATAGATTTTACCACGGGGAAAACGCCAATTGACCATTGCCCACCTCGATTCGGCTTTCGCGGTACAATCAATTCAGAGATTCGTTACTTTTGTGTGAGTGAAAATGTCGGAAACCGGGACGGCAAGCGAAACCATCGTCGCGATCGCCACCGCGATCGTCCCCCAGCAGGGGAGTATCGGAATCGTGCGGATGTCAGGTTCCGAGGCCGTCGCGATCGCCAAAACCCTCTTTCACGCCCCCGGATGCCAGCCCTGGGACAGCCACCGCATTCTCTACGGCTACATCCGCCACCCCCAAACCGGGGAAATCGTGGACGAGGCCCTGTTGCTGTTGATGTTGGCCCCCCGATCCTTCACCCGGGAAGACGTGGTGGAATTCCACTGCCACGGCGGCATCATCCCCGTCCAGCAGGTGTTGCAGTTATGCCTGGAAACGGGGGCACGGTTAGCCGGTCCCGGAGAATTTAGCCTGCGGGCCTTTCTCAACGGACGCCTCGATCTCACCCAGGCGGAAAGCGTCGCCGAGTTGGTGGGCGCCCAGTCTCCGGTGGCGGCGAGGGCCGCGTTGGCGGGACTGCGGGGAAAACTGGCCGACCCGATCCGGCGCCTGCGGGGGACCTGCCTGGATCTTTTGGCGGAAATTGAGGCAAGGGTGGATTTTGAAGAGGATTTGCCACCTTTAGATGAAGGGGAAATTATCGTCCAACTCGAAAATGTATTGCGAGAATTGGCGGAGATTTTGGCGACATCCGATCGCGGCGAACTGTTGCGGACGGGGTTGAAAGTGGCGATCGTCGGCCGTCCGAACGTAGGAAAATCCAGCTTATTAAATGCCTGGAGTCGCAGCGATCGCGCCATCGTCACCGACCTGCCCGGAACCACCCGCGACGTGGTAGAATCCCAACTGGTAGTCGGGGGAATTCCCGTCCAAGTGCTCGACACCGCCGGGATTCGCAAGTCGGAAGACCGGGTGGAACAAATCGGCGTGGAGCGATCGCGCAGTGCCGCCCAATCTGCCGATTTAATATTGTTTACCCTCGACGCCGAAACGGGTTGGACGGAAGCGGAAAGTGACATTTATTTCCAGGTCAAAGACCGTCCGCTTATCGTGGTGATGAATAAGTGCGATCGCGTCACATCCCAACAGTTGGAGACAGTACACCAGTCTATTGTAAACCAATTGGAACACAAAACCGCCCCCGTCGTTACCACCGCCGCCACCCTCAACCACGGCATTTCCGAGTTAGAAGAAGGCATCCTCGATGCGGTGAACGCCGGAAACCTCCAGGCGGCAAACCTGGAATTGGCGATTAACCAACGGCAAGCCGCCGCCCTCACCCGCGCCAGAGTCGCCTTGGAACAGGTGCAAACCACTGTCAAAAATGGTCTGCCCTTCGACTTCTGGACGATCGATTTACGGGGGGCGATCCACGCCTTGGGAGAGGTGACGGGGGAGGAAGTCACGGAATCGGTATTGGATCGAATTTTCAGCAAGTTTTGTATCGGTAAATAGGCGACATTGAAAATCCCTTTCCAGTTTCCCTTATAAGGGGGGAGTCAAAGGATGCTTTGCTTTTGACTCTCGCACCAAAAAATTGAACCCATACCCGATCCCCGCCCGTCCCGAACAACTCCGGATGTCCCGGTTGCATCAATTGTTGGCCACCGAACCGAGGTGGCCCGATCTGTTCCGTGACGAGGGGGGGGCGGAGGAAGCAGGGAGACGGGAGGAATGAACCCGCCGGGAAGCGATCGCCCGAATTGAAGCCGATTTTCCCGAAATGCGGGGATTTCCGCCGATGCTGAAGTGCGATCGGGGGGGGGCGGTTCTCACCGGGCAACAAATTGTCAGGAAATTACGTTAAAATGCATCCGTTTCCCAAATTGGGAGGATCGGAGACGATGAAAGGACAAGAGAACCGTCGGGTTCGGAAAGCGGTGATTCCGGCGGCGGGATTTGGGACTCGGATGTTCCCCGCTTCCAAAATGGTCAAAAAAGAGTTTTTCCCGATCGTCGATTCCGGGGGAGTTGCCAAACCCGTCATTCAGGTGGTGGTAGAAGAAGCCATTAAAGCGGGAATTGAAGAGGTGGGGATTGTCGTCCAAGTCGGCGATCGCGAATTATTTGAGGAGTTCTTTCAGGGATCTCCGAAACCGGAATTATGGCGCAAACTCCCCCCGGAAAGCCGCGACTACAGCCACTATTTACAAACCCTCGGGGAACGCATTACCATCTTGACCCAGGAACAACAGGAGGGATTCGGCCACGCGGTATTCTGCGCGGCGCAGTGGGTCAATGAAGAACCATTTTTGCTGGTGTTGGGCGACCACGTTTATACCTCCGATTTTGACGTCAACTGTGCGCGTCAATTGATAGCAGTTTACGAAGAGGTGCAACAGAATATCATCGGATTGCGGATCACTCCGGGCGATCGCGTCCGCCACTACGGCTGCGCCGCCGGAAAACCCGTGGAAGATGCCGAAGATCTATTCGACCTGACGCAAATTTACGAAAAGCCGACCCTCGACTACGCCCGCACCCATTTGCGGGTTCGGGGACTCGACTGGGACCGCTTTTTGACCGTCTTCGGATCATACATTCTCGACCCTCAAATCTTCAACCTCCTGGCCGATAACATCCGCCACGACGTCCGCGAAAAAGGCGAATACCAACTGACCTCCTGCTTGGAAACCCTGCGGGAACAGGAAGGCATAAAAGGCTACATCATCAAAGGTCGCAGCTTTGACACAGGGTTGCCGGAAACCTATTTTCAAACCTTGGTCGAATTCAAATCAATTAACAATTAATCATTAACAATTAAAGTGCAAAGTTTTCTCGGGTGTGTTCCCACCCATCCATCATCGGGCCAGGCGGTTGGTGAGGGTTAGGAACGCACCGTCACAGCTTCGGTGCCTGGGCAACCCGAGACGGTTGCCCCACCTGGCCCCCAGCCGTCCTTCTACAGGAGGAGTCATATCATATCCGCTCAAACAGTTATGATTCCTGGGTTTCGCCATCGCCTGAAGCCGCTTCAAACTTTTGCCGATTGCCTTTTCTCGAACGATTGCGTCAGTATTCAAACGGACTTGATATCAAAGAGAGCGCCCACCTCGCGCCCAACATCACGCTTCGCCCCCCCTTTTCCTCTCCTGAAGCTGGAGTAATATTTCTGCGTGATATTGGCGGGTGATAGGATAAAAATAGGTGAGGATAATGCCGAAAATTAATATCACCGTCGGCAACGGCCCGATCGCGATCCGGATTGCCAATAATGCCGAGTCCGGCTGTCGCGCAATTTCCTGTCCCGAAACCGACTCCACAAATCCGGCGATATCCAACGCCTTCCCCACCAAAAAAATCCCGATCGCCAACCCCATCTTTTGCAACAAAACCATAAACGAATAAAAAATTCCCTCCCGTCGTTCTCCGGTATTGAGTTCGTCATAATCGATCACATCCGTAATCATCGACCAGGGGACGATATAAGCCGTAGAAACCCCCAACCCGGCAATAACTGCCAAAACATACATTAATCTCACCTGTCCCGGTTGCAGGAAAAATAACCCCGCCTGGGCGATAATCCACAACCCCATTCCCATCAAATAAACCGCCCGCCTCCCGTAGCGTTCGCTGACGCGACTCCAGGGAAACAACGCCGCCAACGCCGTACCCTGAACCGCGATCGCAACTTGAGGAAAAGTTGCTTCCGGCAAATCCATACAATACACAACAAAATATTGCAGGATGGCAGCCGTCAACTGAACCGCCAACCAGGAACAGAGATAAATTCCGATCACGAATAAAAAGGGGCGGGTGCTGAAGGCAATTTTCACCTGTTCTGACAGGGGTAATGTACTCGGTTCGTCTTCTTCCTGGGTTGCCACCTGTACCTCAGCGATGCGATCGCGAGTTCCCAAAACGCACCAGAAAATCGGCGGGACTGCCAGCACACTACAGACTAAACCTAAGAGCATATATCTGAGGTTGGGATTGTCTGGAAACATCCCGAAGATAATTTGCGCCAAAATCAGGGAAAAAATACTCGCCCCCAGGGAAAAGGCAAACCGAAACCCGTTCAGGGTGGTGCGTTCGTTGTAATCCCGGGTCAGGTCAGGGGTGAGGGTGGCATAGGGGAGGTTGACGGCTGTGTAGGCGGTATGAAAAGCGATCGCGATGATGACGTAGTACCAAAACTGCACCCAGGTATCGGTACTCGGGACAATCCACAGCAAAAAGAAAAATAGCCCGAAGGGGATCGCCCCGAACACCATCCACGGGTAGCGGCGTCCCCAGGGGTGGCGGGTGCGATCGCTCAAAATGCCGATAATCGGGTCGTTCACCGCGTCCCAAATTTTCCCCACCATCGGCACGCTCGCCGCCAGTCCGGGGGGCAGTCCCGCCACTGTCGTCAGGAAGAACAGCAGGAAGAACGCTAAAATATTAGCCGTCATCGCGGTTCCCAAGTCCCCCGCACCGAAGGCCATTTTCGTCCAAAACTTCATTTTCGGGATGGGATGCGTCTCCGGGGACTCGGATGAGGAAGGATGGCTCATGGATTGTGCGGCTCGAACTGACAACAAACCATCATCCTCTCAGATGGACGGGTTTTCAGCAAAGTTCCCGATTCCCAGATTTCGCAGATTTTCACAGAGTATTGTGGCGTCAAAATACGACCAAACAACTATATAACTATTTAGTGATAAAAATTTGGCGTTTCCGTCCCCTTGCGGGGAATTGATAGGAAATGACGG
>JBNGCR010000228.1:0-8537 GCA_050045915.1 Limnospira sp. | reverse complement strand
CGTAGACGGTGGGGTGACCGGTGGGGGCGTTCATATTGCAGTAAAAATTTGTGCCTGCAACGCCCGGTTTGGGGGCGATCGCACTGGCTCCCAAACCGACTGCGATCGCTGTCAAAAGTTGGGTCGTCCGGTTAATTTTCATGGATCAAACCTGGGAAACTTATCTCAATCGTAGTTGATATTTTTAGCCAGCGTCAATTGACTATAACAATCTTTAAGTTTCCCAATTTTTTTAATCATTCGTTCCGCATTTAAACATTTATTCATTAAGAAATGTAACGGAATGAGGACGGTTTCGACAGAGGTCAGGAAGATTGGCGGTTTCTAGGGTGGCGGCCGTTTAAACAAATGTTGCGATCGCGGTCTATCCCCCCAAACTCCGCTCCGGCCTCCTCAGTCCTTAAAAATCACGGTGGGTAAAGGGTTTGGCATGGGTTCCGGCGTAGGTGGCGACGATGTGACCTTCTCCGACTAATTGATATTTATAAGTAATTAATCCTTCTAAACCGACGGGGCCCCGGGGCGGCATTTTCTGGGTGCTGATGCCCACTTCCGCCCCGAAACCGTAGCGGAAACCATCGGCGAAGCGGGTGGAACAATTGTGAAATACCCCCGCCGCATCGACGAGATCCATAAAGGTTTGGGCGGCTTCTGGGTCTTCGGTGGCGATCACATCCGTGTGGCCGGAACCGTAGGTATTGATATGGGCGATCGCGGCTGACAAACTTTCGACCAGTTTAATGGATAAAATCAAATCGGTGTATTCTGTCTCCCAATCCGCCACCGTCGCTGCTGTCATCGCGACGATTTCGCGGGTCTTTTCATCACCCCGCAACTCTACCCCGTTTTCCTGCAACCGGGCTGCGACTTGGGGCAGAAACTCCCCGGCGATGTCTTCGTGAACCAACAGGGTTTCGATCGCGTTGCAGGCGGCGGGATATTGAATTTTTGAGTCGATCGCCACTTTTACCGCCGTCTCAATATTGGCATTTTTATCGACATACAAATGGCAGATGCCGTCGGCGTGACCCAACACCGGAATCCGGGTATTTTCCTGCACAAACCGCACGAAAGAATTAGACCCACGGGGAATAATTAAATCCACATATTCGTCCAACCGCAATAACTCGATAATTTCTTCCCGCGTCGTCAATAACTGCACCGCGTCCGGGTTCACCGCCGTCTGTTCGAGTCCGGCCCGAATCGCTTTCACCAATTCCCGACAGGAGTTTGTGGCTTCCTTGCCGCCTTTGAGGATCACACCATTTCCAGACTTGACGGCTAGGGCGGAAATTTGAATCACCGCATCTGGGCGGGCTTCAAACACGACCCCCAACACCCCCAGGGGACAACTCACCCGTCGCAAAATCAACCCTTCATCCAACTCTCGGTGAATTTGGATAGCCCCCACGGGATCGGGGAGTTTCCCCACGTCCCGCAGTCCCGCGATCGCCCCTTTCAGCTTGGTTTCGTCCATCTTCAGGCGGTTGTAGAGGGGTTTGGCGATGCCGTCCGCCTCCGCCTGCCGGCAGTCCTCCCGGTTGGCGGCGACGATTTCCGGGGCGGCGGCTTCCAGGGAACGGGCGATCGCTTCGATGGCCTGGTTTTTCGCTTCGGCGGACAAAACCGCTAACTTGCGGGCGGCGGCTTGGGTTTTTTTGGCGGTTTCAACTAGCATGGTCAGTAATACGCACAATTTGGGCAGTATATTATTATATCTTCTCACGGGTCGCAATGATCAATCGGTGATTTTAAGAAACGTTAAGAAATGGGAAAAACGAAAGTTTTCAAATTTTTGCGGGTCGGATAAAAAAGATTGATAATCCTGGACTTTATCTCCATTTTGTGTCACAATTCAAGGGTGAGAGTTGAGGGTTTTACGGTGAGGCAAAAACGTAAAAAGTGGTGGGCGATCGTTGGCATCGTTGCCGTCACGTTGATCGCAGTTGCCACCCTACTGAATTTACTCCTGTCCCAGGTCGATCGCGAAATCCAGACTTCCCTAGAAGCCCTGGCCAGTGACACCCTGGGCGTACCCGTGCAGATTCAATCCCTCAGTTTGGATGAACTCGGTGGCGATCTCCAAATTCAAAATCTGACCGTCCAGAATCCCCCCGGATTTCAAACCCCTCACCTGATGAAAATCGACCGTCTCAACCTGAAATTACGCCCGTTTACGTTGTGGCAGGATATCATCCAAATCAATCACTTTTCAGGGGAACAGATCGATATCAATATCGAACAAAAACTGACCGACAATAATGTGCGCCGAATCGTCGATACACTGACCGCCCAAGATGACACTCAAGCCAGCCGCGATCGCCCTCAAATCCAGGAGAAAAAAGGGGACAAAAAGCTCGAACTACACTTCGATGAGATTCGGTTGAACACTGTCCGAGTCAACCTGACCTTATCTCCTTTAGGATTAACCACAAATTCCGTCGATTTGGCATTGCCAAATTTGCGTCTGACCGATGTTTCATCTGATCAAATTGAGACGATATTAGCCAGCGAACTCATTGCCCAATTTGTCCGGGGTGTATTTAAGAGTGTGATTCGGGATGGGGGTGAAAATATTCCCGAACTGTTAGAAGATGTCATCGCGCCCCAATTGGATTAATTCTGTCGTTCACAGATCGCGATCGCCGCACTGTGGTAAAATTTTAGGGTGTTTTGTAACCGGAAGATCGGCTTATGTCTGCTATCCCCGTCCTGTATATCCGCCGCACCCGCATCCTGAAACCGGATGGCGAGTTCATGTTGGGAGACGTGAAAATCGGGGGTGGCAAAATCCTCGAAGTGGGGCCGGAACTGGCTGCGGCGACGGAGTCAGAGACGGACATCGACGGGGAGGGGTTGACATTATTGCCGGGAGTCATCGATCCCCAGGTTCACTTCCGAGAACCGGGACTCGAATATAAAGAGGATTTATCCACGGCGAGCCACGCCTGTGCCCGGGGTGGCGTGACCTCATTTTTGGAAATGCCCAATACCAAACCGTTGACCAATACGAAAGAAGCCCTGGCGAATAAATTGGAGCTTGCTTCTCGTAAATCTTTGGTCAATTACGGCTTTTTTATCGGGGCGACCCCCGAGAACCGAATCGATTTGATCGAGGCTAATCCGACACCGGGAATTAAAATTTTTATGGGTTCGATGCGCGGCCCGCTGCTGGTGGATCGGGAAGAGATAATTGAGCCAATTTTTGCCCGAGGCGATCGCCTGATCGCGGTACACGCCGAAAACCAAGCCCGGATCGAGCAACGCCGGAAAGAATTCGCCGGACGGACTGACGTGGCGGTACACTCCCAAATTCAGGACGAACGGGCCGCTTTGGAGGCGACCCAACTGGCTTTGAAGCTCTCTAAAAAATATCGGCGGCGGCTGCACATTTTGCATCTATCCACGGGCATAGAAGCGGAACTGTTGCGGGAGGACAAACCCGAGTGGGTGACGGCGGAGGTGACGCCGCAACATTTGTTATTAAATATCACCGCCTACGAAAAAATTGGGGCTAAAGCCCAGATGAATCCGCCGCTGCGATCGCCCGAAAATAATGATATTCTTTGGAAAGCATTGTTGGATGGCGTCATCGACTTTATCGCCACGGATCACGCCCCCCACACCCTGGAAGAAAAAGCCCAAACCTACCCGAACACCCCCTCGGGGATGCCGGGAGTCGAGACATCTTTGCCCCTGATGCTCACCCAGGCAAAGGCAGGGCGGTGTACCGTCGCCCAGGTGGCCAACTGGATGTCAACGGCGGTGGCGAAAGGGTATCAAATCCCGAATAAAGGTGCGATCGCCCCCGGTTACGATGCCGACCTGATCTTGGTGGATCTGGAAAATTACCGGCCGGTTTTGGCCTCCGAATTGCAGACCAAATGCGGTTGGAGTCCCTTCGAGGGGTGGAACCTGACCGGATGGCCCGCCGTGACGATCGTGGGGGGTCAAATTGTCTACGATCGCGGCAAATTCAACACGGAGGTTCGCGGAAAGGCCCTCAGCTTCGGCAATGTGTAGAATATTTAAGCACTCCGAGACGATCGGCGATCGCGCCCCCGATCATATAGCAGTAGGGTGGTTAGGGCATTTCCTCTAGTTCGGGTGTAGGGTGTGGGGTGTAGGGTGTAGGAAATTTTAGATGACCTATTCCCTATTCCCTATTCCCTCGGACATCCCGCACCGTCGGCGGTAAACCCGCAAGGATTGATCAGTTTTCGGTGTTAGGACTTCTTCACTCCCCCCGTTCCGACCGATCGCGTTTTCTTGCCATATCTACAGGTATTGCAAAGCCTCAAATATTAGATGATTCGGTGCGGAAAAATGTTGAAATTGAGTCAAATTTCTGTCGGAGGGGGAGTCCCAACCCGACGCGATCGCCCAATACAGTCGGAAAAACAATCCATCAATAATTGTCAATTATCAATTGTCAATTATCAATGATCGAGACATCACAACCCGAAATTTGACAACAATCAAGCGTATGCCACACTCCAAACTCAGCAACGATCCGCTTTGGTTCAAAGATGCCATCATCTACGAAGTCCCCGTCCGGGCCTACTCCGACAGCAACGGCGACGGCATCGGCGACTTCGCCGGACTCACCGAAAAACTGGACTACCTCCGAGATCTCGGCATCACCGCCATTTGGATTCTGCCCTTTTTCCCCTCCCCTCTGCGGGATGACGGCTACGATATTTCGGATTACCGCGACGTCAATTCCATCTACGGCAACATCGACGATTTTAAAACCTTCCTCGACGCGGCCCACGATCGCGGCATCCGCGTTATCATCGAGCTCGTCGTCAACCACACCTCCGACCAACACCCCTGGTTTCAGCGGGCGCGACGCCTGCCCAAAGGCAGTAAAGAGCGGGAATTTTACGTTTGGAGCGACACCCCCGACAAATACCCCGAAGTGCGGATCATTTTCCAGGACTTTGAAACCTCGAACTGGGCCTGGGACCCCGTAGCCAAAGCCTATTACTGGCACCGCTTTTACTCCCACCAACCCGACCTCAATTATGAGAGCCCGGAACTGCAACAGGCGGTTTTGGAACTGGCAGACTTTTGGCTGGGCATGGGGGTGGACGGGATGCGTTTGGACGCGGTACCGTACCTGTGCGTCCGGGAGGGGACTAACTGCGAGAACCTGCCGGAAACCCACACCTTTTTGAAAAAATTGCGGGCCTACATCGACAGCAAATATGCCAACCGGATGCTGCTGGCCGAAGCCAACCAGTGGCCCGAAGATGCCGCCGCCTACTATGGCGAGGGGGACGAGTGCCAGATGAATTTTCACTTCCCTCTGATGCCGCGGCTGTTCATGGCCCTGCGGATGGAGGACAGTTTCCCCATCATCGACATCCTCAACCAGACCCCCGCCATCCCCGGCAACTGCCAGTGGGCGCTGTTTCTCCGCAACCACGACGAGTTGACGCTGGAAATGGTCACGGATGAAGACCGGGATTATATGTATCGGGTGTACGCCCAAGATACCCAGGCGCGGCTGAATTTGGGCATCCGCCGCCGTCTCGCGCCGCTGCTGGGGAACGATCGCCGCCAGATCGAACTGATGAACAGCCTGCTGCTGTCCCTGCCCGGAACCCCCGTCTTATATTATGGGGACGAAATCGGCATGGGGGATAACATTTACATCGGCGATCGCAACGGGGTGCGGACGCCCATGCAGTGGAGCCCCGACCGTAACGCCGGATTCAGCCGCGCCAACCCCCAAAAGCTCTACCAGCCGGTGATCCTGGATTCGGAATACCACTACGAGGCCATCAACGTCGAGGCCCAGAGCGCCAACCCCAACTCCCTGTTATCTTGGATGAAGCGCCTGATCGCCATCCGCAAGCGGTTCCAAGCCTTCGGGCGGGGTACCTTTGAACTCCTGCACCCGGAAAACCGCAAGGTGTTCGCTTTCGTCCGCACCTACGCGGGGGAACATATCCTCGTCGTCGCCAACCTATCCCGGTTCGTGCAGGGGGTGGATCTGGATCTGACACCCTTTCAGGGGATGGTCCCGGTGGAAATTTTCGGGCGGAATCAGTTCCCCAAAATCGGCGAATCCTCCTATTTTCTCAGCGTGGCGCCCTACGGGTTCTATTGGTTCATCCTCCAGTTCGACCCCACCCAAAGCCTGCTGCCACGCCCCCGCCACGAACTCCCCGCCCTGGAAGTGGCCGGAAACTGGCACCAGATTTTCACCCAGACCGACACCCGGGAGCGGTTGGAGTCCCTGTTCCCGGAATATTTGCACCGCTCCCCGTGGTTCGCGGGCAAGTCCCGGATCATGCAGTCCGTCACCATCACCGAGTCGATCCGGATTCCCTTACTCGACCGGGAGACGGCGATCGTGCTGTTGAATGTGGAGTATACCGAAGGGTTTCCGGAAACCTATGTCGCTTTGTTGGCCTACGCCGAAGACGAACTGGCCCGACAAATTAATACTCAACTTCCGAGTGCGGTTTTGGCGTCGGTGAATGTCGATGGCGAGGAGGGGGTTTTATTTGAAGCCAGCGCCGACCAGGAATTTTTGACCCTGCCGTTGGATATGATCCGGAATCGGCGACAGTATAGCGGACAGCAGGGCAGTTTGACGGCGATCGCAACCGATGCGATCGGCAATCTGGATATGAGTACCGAACAGCTCAATCCCCAACTGATGCGGGAGGCGGCTAAAAATGCCCTGGTGGTGTACGGCGATCGCCTGATTTTTAAGCTATTCCGCCGGATAGAAGCTGGCATTAACCCCGAACTGGAAATTCGCCACTTTTTGGCGCAGAAACAGCAGTTGGAACACATCGCCCCTGTGATGGGCGGGTTGGAGTACAAACCCCGCCGGGGCGAGTCCATGACGTTGGGGGTGCTCCAGGTTTACGTCCCCGACGCCATCAAAGCCTGGAATTACACCCTCGACAGCTTGCGGGACTTTTTCGATCGCGTCAATTTGCAAACCGGGGAAACGGAGGTCGCCGTCCCTGACGAGTCGCCTCTGACGCTGCGGAATCGAGAAATACCCGAAGAAGTGGCGATCGCGATCGGGTCCTTCCTCAGCAACGCCCAACTGTTGGGGCAACGCACGGCGGAACTGCACCTCGCCCTATCGAGCGACACCGACGACCCGAATTTCGCCCCCGAACCGTTTTCGTTGTTTTATCGGCGATCGATCTACCAATATTCTCGCAATCTCACCGGACAGGTGATGCTGCGGTTGCGGAAGAAACTCGAAAACCTGCCCCCCGACACCCAAAACCTCGCCAAGCAGGTTCTCAGCCACCAGGACTACATCCTGGGACGCTTCCAAATGCTGCTGGATCTGAAAATTACCGGTATGCGAACCCGCTGCCACGGGGATTACTCCCTCGAAGAAATTCTCTACACTGGGAAGGACTTCTGGGTGCTCGACTTCGAGGGGGAAACCTACCGCACCCTCAGCGAACGGCGGATGAAGCGATCGCCCCTGCGGGACGTGGCGGCGATGTTGCAGTCCTTCGACTACGCCACCCGTCTGGCCCTGCGAAATGAGGTGGAAAACGGCATGATCCGACCGGAAAATCTGCCCCAAATGAAGGACTGGAGCCGGATTTGGTATCACTGGGTCGCCTCCCGCTTTTTGGGCTCTTATCTGGAAGTCGCCTCCCTGGACGGCTTCTTGCCCCGCAGTCACCAGGAGTTGCAGGTTCTCCTCGACAGCTATCTTTTGGAGCGGATCATCCAAAGTGTGGATTTCCACCATCACAGCCGCCAGGAGTTCATCGATATCCCGTTACAACAACTGTTGGAATTGGTTTGAGTTGTTGACCCCTCTGGCCCTCTCCCCCAACCCTTCTCCCAACTTTGGGAGAGGGGAGTCCAATCCAAATGGACAGGAGTTTCACCACTCCAGACACTCCAGGACAGGGAGGGTTGATTTAAAAAAAATTGGGCTCGAAAAAAAAATTCGCCGAAGGGTTGACAGGGTGGCGACCATTCCGATAAGATATTGACATCATGCTCCATAATGGGAGTGGTTGCCAAAACAAAAAAATCGCAAATATTCCCATTATGTACGAAGTATATCACGAAGTCAAGGGCAAGGCAAGGGGTCGGGAAAAAAAACGCCGGTTTGGCAACAAAATTTAACATTTTTTTTTCGACCTGCGATCGCTTCTTTTTTGATGGGATTCGGTATGAACTCGATAATGCTCTGGGTGATTTTCACCACTCCAGACACTCCAGGACAGGGAGGGTTGATTTAAAAAAAATTGGGCTCGAAAAAAAAATTCGCCGAAGGGTTGACAGGGTGGCGACCATTCCGATAAGATATTGACATCATGCTCCATAATGGGAGTGGTTGCCAAAACAAAAAAATCGCAAATATTCCCATTATGTACGAAGTATATCACGAAGTCAAGGGCAAGGCAAGGGGTCGGGAAAAAAAACGCCGGTTTGGCAACAAAATTTAACATTTTTTTTTCGACCTGCGATCGCCATCAATGAGAATTAACGACGGAAAATCCTCTGCGATAGGGTTTGTCTTCGGATTG
>JBNGCR010000227.1:6380-8562 GCA_050045915.1 Limnospira sp. | reverse complement strand
TTCCTCTCCGCGATCAATCACGGAGCTTCCAACCCTCCCAAAAGTTTTACGTGATACAGACCAGTTCGGGGACGACCTCCCACAATTTAGGGTGGATGCCGCAACCGTTTCCAGTCAATGAAGGATCGCAGGTTTTTCAGACTCGATCCAGACTTTTTTGCAGAGGGGTTACACCCTCGGGGGGCGTGACCCTCTCAACTCCTTGTCCCCGGCGTGTTTCGATCGCACTTCAGGAACTTCTGAGCTGAAAAAGAGTTCAAAAAGATTGGGCTGTTTTCCAGACCGATCCAATCTCGGAAGTTTTGAGGACGAGGGTTGGCTATTGATTGTAGATACAGCTTCCCCATACCCGGTGAGGGGTGATGAGTGTTATGCTCTGCTCGGAGATGTCGATCATGAATTCTTGGTTATCTTCTGTTTTTCGTCCGGCGAACCGGAAGCGGTGGCGATCGCTGGCCGTCGGAATGATCGCCCTGGTCGGGGTGCTGACCGGGGGGGTTCCGGACCTGTCCGATCGCTCTAGCCGTTTTGGGACGGAGGTTTGGGCGCAACAGAGCCGGGGTGTTAGCGACGAGGAAATTCGCAACTACGCCCGGGCGGTGTTGTTGATCGAACCCAGACGTCAACAGGCCTACGATGAAATTAAGGGAATTTCGGGCGGAGCGGTTCCGGCGGTGATCTGCAACGAAACCGGGAGCATCAACAGTCTCAACCGAGATTTGCGGGCGATCGCGGTGAATTACTGCGAGCAGGCGAAGAATTATATCGAACAGCACAATTTGACGGTGACTCGGTTCAACGAAATCACGCGATCGCAGCAGGCCAACCCGAACCTTCAGGAGCGCATTCAGGAAGAGTTGCTCCGCCAGCAGCGAAATGCCGGAAATTGATTCGAGCCATCCCCCAGTTTTTTGGGGGAGCAGCAATAGATTCTTTTATCTTTCCCTGAACTGATTCAATTTTCCCTGTAATGGGCTTATCGTTATTCCTAAAAATGTATGGAGTTGAGAAGATCGTGAAAGTTTTGCCAAAGCCATTTTCGGTGCATCCCCGTCGGGTAATACTTCAGTCCGCCGCCGTCGGTGTTTTGTCGGCGATCGCAGTCTTGGGCGGGTGGGTTCCCAATTTGAGGGCACCTTCCCCCACGGAAAGTTTCGGCACCGTCGCGAGGGCTCAAAACAACAATTTTACCGACCAGGAAATTACCAATTATGCCCGAGCCGCGATCGCCTTGGAGTCCCGGCGGCATCAGGCGTTCGAGGAAATCAAAAGGATCGTCGGACAGGTGCCGCGCATCGTCTGCGACGAACCGACGAGCATCAACGCCCTGCCGGGAAATGCCCCCCAAATTGCGGTGAGTTACTGCGATCGGGCGAAACAAATTATCGAGGGAAAAGGGTTGAGCGTCGCCCGCTTCAATGAAATCACCCGCCAGCAGCAGTCCGACTCCCAATTTAGAGAGCGAATTCAGGCGGAAATTTTGCGGATTTTGCAATCTCCAAATTAATTGACAATTGACCATTGACAATTGATAATTTTGACCGATTGTTTATGTCTTAAATAATAGCGTCCAAAGTCGCTTTAAGCTGTAGGCTAAAAATTGGGGATTGAGAATTTCTTGAATAGCCTTCGTACCCTCCCGGCGGATTTTTCGGAGGTAAAATAACGTTCCCCAATAACAGTCGAACAGCCGCCGGCCGGGGTATTCTTTTTGGATGCCGCCAGGGTCGAGGCGGATGCCGTAGGGGTTATAGTTTTTGCGATTTAAAGGGTTGAGGCGGGTCAACCCTTCTCGGCGGGCGAATGTCGCGTAGGTGATGCCCCGCCGCCGCGATCGCGTCGAGGTTTGGGGGTCGATCCACTCCCAGACGGCCCAATTGTCGCTGGCAAATAAAAACTCGGAAATGTCTTTCGTGACCTGGCAATATTTTAATCGGATACCCACCGGAATTTCGCCCCAGGGGCCGTGCAGCCAGACGAAATCGGGGTCGAAAAAGACTTTGAAGGCGATCGCATCCGTGCCGTTGAGCGTGACTTTGGCAACCCGTCCGATCATCCCGGAACCGATAATTTCAACGGTTACGGCGATCGCTCGTTGGCGGGGACAGCCGGGAAATTGTAGGCGAAAATGAGCGATCGTGTTTGGGGTCGAGGTTTGTTGTACATAAAGGGCGAGATCGTC
>JBNGCR010000227.1:0-6280 GCA_050045915.1 Limnospira sp. | reverse complement strand
ATTTTTTCATGTAAAATTGGGGCGAAATCGTCGCCGAGTGAGGTGGGCACCCGGCGATCGCCCGTAATTCCCCGGAAAATCTCACTTTTTGATGTAGGGTTTCAGTTGCGTATCGATATTTTTGATATGGTTGATAAACCAATCCAATAAATCAATTTTAATTCCTCTGACAATGGAATCAAAGCTGTGATTTTGGTCAATTTTTAGTTTAATATTTTCAAAATTGGCGATAAATTGTTCGTGGGCTTTTTGATTTTTGCAGGCGACGGGGCAATGATAAAGATTCATGCAGGATTCCTCATATTTAAAATGATTGTTGACGTACATATCCAAAAAACTCAACGTCGATTTTAGCTCGTGCTTGCCCCGCCTTTCTTCGAGATTTTGGATCAATAAGTCCATTTGGTCGAACAACTGTTTGTGCTGAAAGTCAATTAACGGGATACCAGTTTTGAGAGAATCGTTCCAGGTTGACGGCATAGGTTTACATCCTTACTGATGGGATGGAATTGAGGGGATATCTACACGATACAAGCCGGCGGTTATTTCGTGTTTTAAAAAAAATTAAGTTTTTTAAACCATGATTCGATCCACCTGGATCGAACCTGCGGTTATCGATCCGAAGTATTTTCGTTTTCGGAGTTCTTTAACCGCCCCTCCATTTGTTTCATTTCTTCCCTCAAATTCTCTTCCATTCCGGTCATGTGCGTTTCAACTTCCCGGTGCATTTTGCCCACATTATTTTCGACGCGATCGACTTTTTCCGTCAGTTCCTTCAACTGGACTTCGATGCCGTCAGGCGAGATTTTGATCGACTGGATCAATGTAGCCGTCGCCGGTTGAAAGAGGAGGATAACGGCGATCAATCCGATATCCGCAAAGGTAATTTCCGGAAGTGGCACGTCGGCACTTTCGGTGGAGTCGGGATACTCCCCACTGGTGGGGGTGGCAAAGGTGGAAATCGCGAAAGATGCGACGGGAATGAAGAATAGTTTGACCGCGAGATAGGCGACGGACAGCCAAGAAATAATTTCGATAAATTGCATCTTCTTCGCGTCGGATCGGGTCGAATTTGCCGGCACAGTTTCATTGTCGTAAGTCATGACGATGTTTGTATAGGGCGATCGGACGGACTTAATATAATGGGCGGGAAAATCAATCGACAATTATTAATTGTTAATTATTAATTGTTAATTGTTAATTGTTAATTTTCCCACCGGCAAATTTGGGGTTAGGATTCCGATCGCGCCGAATTGAGGCGATCGCCGGCCATTTTCAGAGCCGCTTTCACCCGTTCAAACCCCGTGCCGCCGTAGCTATTCCGGGCTGCGACAACTCGATGGGGCGCGATCGCCTCGTAAATATCCGCCTCGAATTGGGGGTGCAAAGACTGCCACTCCTCCAACGTCAGATCCTTCAACAATTTCCCCGACTCCAGACAGGTTCTCACCACCTTTCCGACCAAATTGTAAGCCTCCCGGAACGGGACGCCCTTCGCCGCCAGGTAGTCCGCCACGTCCGTCGCGTTGGAGAAGTCCTCCGCCACCGCCTCCGCCAGACGGGGGGCGCGAAATTCCATCCCCTCCGCCAACAAAATCGTCATCGCCTCCAGACAGCCTTTCACCGTCTTTACCGCGTCGAACAGGGCCTCTTTGTCCTCCTGGAGGTCCTTATTGTACGCCAGGGGCAACCCCTTCATCAGCACCAGCATCCCCTGCAAATGACCGAATACCCGGCCCGTTTTTCCCCGCACCAGTTCCGGCACGTCGGGGTTTTTCTTCTGCGGCATGATGCTCGAACCCGTCGAACAGCTATCGGTGAGGGTGACGAAGCCAAATTCCTGGGACGCCCAGAGGATGATTTCTTCGGACAGGCGGCTGAGGTGGACGAGGATGATGCTGGCGGCGCCGAGAAATTCGATCGCCCAGTCGCGATCGCTTACCCCGTCCAGGCTGTTGGCGTAAACCTGCCCGAACCCCAGCAATTCGGCGCTGTAGTGGCGATCGATGGGAAATGTGGTTCCCGCCAGCGCCCCGCACCCGAGGGGGGAGATGTCCACCCGCTTGTAAATCTCGCCCAGGCGTTCCCAGTCCCGGTTCGCCATCTCCACATAGGCCAACAAATGGTGGGCGAGGCTGAGGGGTTGAGCCCGCTGCAGGTGGGTGTAGCCGGGGATGAGGGTTTCGACGTGGCCTTCGGCGATATCCAAAAGGACGCCCTGGAAGTCGAGGAGTTGCGCCCGAATTTGTCGGATTTGGTCGCGCAGGTAGAGGCGGGTGTCGGTGCCCACCTGGTCGTTGCGCGATCGCCCGGTGTGCAGCTTTTTACCCACATCTCCGGCAATTTCCGTCAGCCGCCGTTCGACGGCAAAATGAATGTCTTCGGCGTCCACGCCGGGGTTGAATTGGCCGTCGCGATATTCTTGGCGAATTTGTTCCAACCCCGCCACCAGTTGCTCCCCTTCTTCCGGGGAGATAATCCCGGTTTTCGCCAACATTTGGGCGTGGGCGATCGATCCGGTGAGGTCGTATTCGATCAGCTCGATGTCGAAGCCGATGCTGGCGTTAAAGGTCGCGATCGCGGGATGCAGGGCCTTTTCAAACCGTTGGCTCCAGGTTTTTGCTTGTGTCATGGAAGGTACGGGTGTCAATCGTCAATCAAACCTTAAACGTTCCATTATTGAACACCTTGGGGGGATTTTGCAGGTCAGTGGGCGATCGCATCAGGAATTGCCCATTTCCCGGCGCCAGGCCGCAACCGCTTCCGGACTCAATCCCGTCGCCTGTGCGATCGCCTCGTCGTTCAGTTGATCCAGTAAGTTTCGAGCCATTTCACGTTTTTCTTCTTCTGGTCCCAAAGCGATCGCACCTTATCATTATCGATGTAGTCCCACCCTTCGGATTTCTCTTTATAAATGAAGCGGGAAATCAGGCGATCGCGTCCGGGAAACATCTCGAAATCCGTCAGGGTCAATGCGATCGGCGGTTTCAGGTATCGATACCCTTGTCCCCGTTGGAGTTGAATCGAAGCCAGTGGATTGACCCGCTCGATCGCCCCTCGAAAACTCCCCAATCTTCTCCCCTCGCTACAGCGCTATCAACACTGTGCGGCACGATAGAGGCGATCGCAATACCTCCGTCGGAGAATGGCGACCCGCCATCACGGATTCTAGGGCAACAGACTTTTCGCCCACCAACCCATTCCCAAACCGATCAGAAACGCCCAGAGTTGGCCGGTTTCGAGCAGGTGATTCCAAGTATTTTTAACGTTCGTCCACAGGTCGATGGTCACTTGTTGGGCAAGGACGGATTCCGTGGGATAGTAAAAATTAAAATGAACGGGCCAACTCGCGCCGTTCATTGGCGTGCCGCTGCAAGTTTCTGCCAACATCGACAGGATATCAAGTGACATGATCTTCCTCCTCACTCAAAGATGGCTGCACCTGTAGCACAACCAATGTCATGTCATCAATATTACTGTTACCCAGACCGATAAATTGCTGTACTTCCTCAAATAAATATTCCAGGATAGTTCGGGGGCCGTCGCAGTGCTGGCAGGCCCACTGAAACGCCACTTGCAAATTATCTTCGTCGAAGCGGGCGCCGCGCTGGTTGGCCGCGTCCGTAAAGCCGTCCGTGTAGTAGATCAGCGTATCGCCGGGATAGAGTTGTACATGGGCTTCATAGTAGCGGGTGTCAGCGTCCAAACCGATCAGCATTCCCAATGTATCCAGGCGGCGGATGGTGCGAGTGTGAGCTTGCCACAGCAGGGGGGGATGGTGGGCGGCGTTGCTGTAGGAGAGAATTCGCGTCGCCGGGTCGTACTCGGAATAAAATAGCGTCACGAAGCGATTCGAGTTTTCCAAATCGGCGTACATGACCCGGTTGAGGTGTTGGAGAATTTGGGCTGGAGAGTGGCGGTTGAGCACTTCCGCCCGCAGCATTCCCCGGGTCATCGTCATGATCAACCCGGCGGGGACTCCCTTTCCCATCACGTCCCCGATGACGATGCTCCAATGTTCGTCCGACTCGGTAGCCTCCGCCGTTTGCCCGTCCGGGGAGCCGTTTGGGGTGCGGAGTTGGTCGAAATTGGAGGGGATGAAGTCGTAGTAGTCGCCCCCCACCCGGTTCGCCGTCTGACAGCGGGCCGCCAGTTCCATGCCGGGAATGGTCGGACATTTGCGGGGCAGCAGTCGCAGTTGAATTTCGGCACCGATTTCCAATTCCCGGTCCAGCCGCTCCTTGTCCCGCAGAGAAACAGCCAGTTCGTCGTTGGCGATCGCGACGGCGGTTTGGTCGGCCACCAGGCGGATCAACTTCTGGCGGGTGGGAGTCCAGAGATAGTTGGGGTCGTGGCTGAACACATATAGCCGGCCCCGCTCCGTGTTGTTGACGAGAATCGGCGTGCCGAAGATTTGCACGTCCGTTCCCAAATAATGACTCACCTGATAGTCCAGATTTGCCGTGTAGCGTTCGGCCAAACTCTGGGACACCATCCCCATCGAATCGACCGGCGCCGCGATCGCCTGTCGGGTCGCCGTTTCCAGGGCGCTGCGGATGTCCTGGCACTGGCGGCCGTCCTGGCAGTGCAGGCGTTGAAACCGCACCTGGCCGTTGGGTTTGAAGAGAACCAGCGCCCCCCCGTCCGCGTCCGTCACCCGACTGGCGACGAGGGGGGTCAACTCCAAAAATTGGTTGAGGTTGTTGAAGCTACGCAGGGCAAAGCTGAGGGAACTGAGCAACTCGTTGACGTTTTGCTGTTCCCGATGCAGTCGGGCTACCAGTTCTTTCAGGGTCGAGACGGGCGTAATGTCCGAACTCGACGAACCGGGAAGGTCGTCGCCAGGTTGATCCGAGTGTCGTGGCAGTGGCACAGCAGTCATTTTTAGGATTGATTCTCTGAAGGTTAGATCGGAATTGAACGGGTTGGCGAAGATTAGTTCTCAATTTTAGATCGCCGGGTATGAATCTTTGATGACATTGCAAAGCTGTCGAGTCCTCGCTTCTCGGAAGCCGACGAACAGCTTTGACGACGAACTCAACTCATTCAGACTCTGAAGTGTGACAGCGCATCAACCACTCAACAGGGCTTCGATAAATTCGTAGCTTGAAAAGGGGCGTAGGTCTTCAATGCTTTCCCCAACACCAATAAAACGGATCGGCAGGCCGAGTTGCTGTACGACAGCCAGAGCCACACCACCTTTAGCAGTTCCGTCCAATTTTGTCAAGACTACACCGCTGAGTTGGGCGACTTCCGCAAACACTTGGGCTTGGCGCAATCCATTTTGGCCGAGGGTGGCATCGAGAACTAATAGTGACTCTACAACAGCGTCCGAGGCTTTTTTGTCTATCACGCGACGGATTTTGTTGAGTTCCTCCATGAGATTCTTTTTATTTTGCAGCCGTCCGGCGGTGTCAATGATCAGCAATTCTGTGTCCCGCGATCGCGCCGCGGCGATCGCATCGAACACCACCGCCGCTGGGTCGGTATTTTTGCCCGGATTGGCGATCACCTCCACGCCGGAGCGATCGCCCCACACTTTCACCTGTTCCACCGCTGCCGCCCGAAAGGTATCCCCCGCCGCGATTAAGGTGCGGTAGTCGGATTTTCGGGCGATGTGGGCGATCTTGCCGATGGTGGTGGTTTTTCCCGCCCCGTTCACCCCCGTGATCAGCCAAATGTTGAGTTGGTCTTTCTCCGGGGCGAAGGTGGGGCTGTAGCCGTTTTGGTAGGGCTTCTCCAGCAGATCCCGCAACACCTGTTTTAAGTAGGCGATCGCATCTTCGGGCGGCAGGGCTTCCTCCCGCAGTTTGTCCTGCAGGGCTTCGATAATCACCTCCGTCGCCTCCACTCCCACATCCGCCTGCAACAGCAGTGCCTCGATTTCCTCCACCGCTTCCTGATTCAGCGGTCCGGCGCCGACGATCGCTTTCAATTGGTTCAGCAGGTTCCGGCGCGTCCGCCCCAACCCCTTCCACAATTTTTGCAGCCAGGTGATCTCCTCGATCGCTACTTCATCGGGACGGCGGCCCTGGTTTGCCAGCACGCCCGCCGACCACATGAACATCTCGTCAAATTCCACTTCGGATGTCGCCGATGTCGCCGTCGCTGGTTCCGGTTCCGGCTCTTCGATCGCCGTTTCCTTCAGGCGATCGATCCGGGCCTGCCGTTCCGCCTGTCCCCTCGCCCAAATCGGCACGGACTCATCGACGGTTTCCGCTGCAGGTGGCGTTTCTTCCACTTCCGGACTCGTTTGTATAACTTCCGGTTCTGCAGCCGG
>JBNGCR010000226.1:0-8678 GCA_050045915.1 Limnospira sp. | reverse complement strand
ATAGGTAATAGGTAATAGGTAATAGGTAATAGGTAATAGGTAATAGGTAATAGGTGATCGGTATTTACACAGCCTACCTTTGATTTCGCGTTTTCCGATTCTCGATTCCAGATTCTTGATTCCCGGTTCCCGATTCCTTTTTCTGATGCCCAAGGAGAACTGATAACACTTATGACACATTTACCGACTATCGATCAAACGGCGATCGTTCAAAACCCCACCGTGTCTCACGACTGGTGGCGTTACGCCGTCATTTACCAGGTGTATCCGCGCAGTTTTATGGACAGCAACGGGGACGGCGTGGGCGACCTGCAAGGCATCATCCAAAAGCTGGATTACATCGCCTCCCTCGGCGTGGATGCGGTTTGGGTGTCGCCCTTTTACAAGTCCCCCATGAAAGATTTCGGCTACGATATTTCGGATTATCGCGCCGTCGAGCCGATGTTCGGCACGTTGGAGGATTTCAAAGAACTTCTGCAACAGGCCCACGATCGCGATCTGAAAGTGCTCATTGACCAGGTTTGGAACCACACCTCCAACCTGCACCCCTGGTTTCTGGAAAGCCGCCAGGACCGCACCAACCCCAAGGCGGACTGGTACGTTTGGGCCGACCCGAAACCGGACGGCACCCCCCCCAACAACTGGCTGGCGACCTTCGGCGGCAGCGCCTGGACTTGGGAAGACCAGCGGCAACAGTATTATCTGCACAACTTCCTCGCCGAACAGCCGGATCTGAACTGGTACAATCCGGAAGTGGTCGAAGCGATTTTAGATGTCGGCCGGTTCTGGCTGGATTTGGGCGTGGACGGCTTCCGCCTGGACGTGATCAATTTTCTCACCCACGATCGCCAATTGCGGGACAACCCCACCCGCCCCGACCCCATCGGGCGTCCGGCGGGGGCCGGGGCGAACGACCCGTTTTTCAACCAAATCAACCTCTACAATTTCTGTCAGCCGGAAACCTTGAAATTACTCGAACCGATCCGCGAAATGATGGACGGCTATCCGGGGACGACGACCCTGGCCGAAATCAGTTCCGCCGAAGATGCGATCGGCACCTCCGGCGAGTATGTGGCGGGGGACAAGCGGCTGCACATGGCCTACAATTCCTCGTTGATGAGCAACGAACCCCTCAGTTACGATCGCCTGCGGGAAATTATCGAGACGGTGGAGGCGAAGTTGGGCAACGGGGTAATTTGCTGGACCGGTGGCACCCACGATTTTCCCCGCCTCAAGTCCCGGTGGCTGGAGTTTTTGATCGAAGACTCTTTCACCCAAGAAGCTTTCGACCATATGTTCGTCGCTTTGCTGCTGTCGCTGCAGGGGAGTTGCTGCATTTATCAGGGGGACGAGTTGGGTCTGACCCAGGCGGAAATCCCCTTTGAAAAAATGCAAGATCCGTTCGGGTTGGCGGGTTATCCGGCGATCAAGGGCCGGGACGGTTCCCGCACGCCGATTCCCTGGGTGAAAGAGGCGAAGAATGCCGGGTTCACGACGGCGGAGGAACCGTGGCTGCCGATACCGGAAGAGCACCTGCCGGCCGCGGTGGACCGCCAGGAAGAAAAGCGGACTTCCCTGTTAAATAAATACCGCCGTTTAATTAAGTGGCGCCGGGAACAGCCGGCGTTGCGGTGGGGAAATCTGAAGTTACTCGACACCCCGGAACCGCTGGTGGCGATCGAGCGCCGCTGCGACGAACAGCATCTGCTGTGCGTGTTCAATTTGAGTCCGATGGTGGTGCACTTCGACGTTTCCGCCTATCCGGGATGCGTTGACGCCAACGAGGCGGATTTCTTCAACCGCTGGTACGACAATACCGTTGAGTTGCCGGGATACGGGGTATTTTTCGGGGTAATTCCGGAGTGATGAAATGGGGGGCGAACTGCCCCCCGTCTGGCGATGGAGATGGGGCGATCCGGCTTGCATCCGAGCCGGTCAAAAATCCAATGGTTCTCCATTAAAATCGAGAAAATTTTCGATGAATCCGACACCGGCTTCATCTCCAACATCTGCGGCATAATGGTTTAAAATTTGGATCGTTTCATCCGGCGTATTTCCATCCTCAGATGAGAAATTTAGGATCAGGGTTGTCCCCTCCCGGTCAACATAAATCTCATCAAAATTGGCGATAACGAGAGTGTCCTCGCCCCCCTCATCAAAGATTTGGCTGCCTCCCGATATTCCCGCATCTAACTGATATTCATCATTTCCCAGGCCGGCTTGCAGAATATCCGCCCCCCCTTCGAGGGCATTCAAAAATTCATCGGCCGCACTGCCGATTAAAGTATCATTCCGATCCGAACCGTAAACACCCTCAATCCGAATTAAAGTATCCGTCCCGTCCAAACCGTCGGAAGCGATGCCAGTATTCAGGTCAACAAACACCCCATTGAGAGCATTTTCATAGTTCGCAAAATCTTCGTCACCATCTCCACCGTCGAGGGTATCATCCCCCGCCCCCCCAAACATCGTATCATTCCCATCTCCGCCGAAAAGGCTGTCATTTCCCACGGGTGTCCCCCGGAATACTGCGCCCTCAGACTCGCTGATAAATTCGGGGTTATCCCCCTGTAAATTGTCGTCGTTAGAGTTGCCGATCAGGGTATCGTTGCCGGCATTGCCGTACAGGGTATCGTCGCCGGAGAGTCCGTCGAAGGTATCATCATTATCCGTGCCGATCAGTTGATCGGGTCCGGTCGTGCCTTGTACGGGGAAGGCTTGCAAAATGTTTTGTCCGGTGAGATTTCCGACGGTTTCGATGAAACCGGTTCCGGGTTCGAGGTTGTTGAAGAAATCGATAATTTGTAAATCGGTTGACGGGTTGAAAATGCCATCGGCGTTGAGGTCTACCCACAACTCGGTATTTAATTCGCCCCCCCGCGTCACGCCAATTTGTCCGGGGTTGAAACCGATCGCCAACGCCGCTCCTTGAATGACCAAAGCATCGTTACCGCCATCATCTTCAATCAAGCTACCGCCGGCCGTCGCCGCTTCTAGAAGGTAGAAGTCATGACCCGCACCCGCAAACAGGCTGTCGGCGCCGCCGCCTCCCGCGAGGGTATCGCTGCCGCGCGCGCCCCGGAGTTCGTCGTTGCCGGTCCCCCCATCGAGGTTGTCGTTGCCGGTACCCCCTTCTAAAGTGTCGCGGCCTTCATCCCCAAAGAGGCGATCGTCCCCTTCATTTCCGAAGAGTCGGTCGTCGTCCCGGCCGCCGGATAAAATATCGTTGCCTTCTCCCCCAAAGAGCGCATCAAATCCCCCATCTCCGGAGAGGCGATCGACCCCTTCATTTCCGAGCAACTCGTCGTCACCTTGACCGCCAAATAGGGTATCATTTCCGCCGTCACCTTCGAGATAATCATTGCCACCATTGCCACTCAGGAAGTCATCCCCGGCGTCGGCAAACAGTTCGTCATTTCCACCCCCGCCGACGAGAACATTGTCGAGGACATTTCCGGCGATCAAATCCCCTTCGTCCCGACCTTCTAAGGGCAGATTCGTCCCCTCATCGGCAAAGATAAAGTTTTGTACGCCATTCAAAGGCTCGCCGGCCGAGGGAACAAAAACCAGGTTGCCGGTTTCTTGCGAGTCGGCGGGCAAGTTATCGAAAAATTCGACAATTTGATCCCCAGAAAAGTTGCCAACCCGGTCAAAATTACTGCCTTCTGAGTCGAAGAAATTGAAGATGGTGATATCATTTCTGAAGTCGATCTGGCCGTTGGCGTTGAGGTCGATAAACAGGATATCATCCAGTTTTGCCAGACCTCTTATATCTTCTAACAAGTAGTTTTCATCGCCATCATCGCCATCATCGCCATCATCATCCTTAGCAAAATCGGGAAGCATTGCATTTTCTAGGATGATAGTATTCACCCCTTCGGCGTCATCAATCATTGTGCCTCCGGCGGTATGGGCATCCAATTCATAGCGATCGCTTCCCGCACCCCCTTCGAGAATGTCGCCCCCATTGGCGACCAAAGTATCGTCGCCTTCGTTGCCGTACAACTCATCTTCACCCCGACCGCCATCGAGTTTATTGTCGGCATCATTTCCGACGATCGTATCGTTGCCTTCTCCCGAAAAAGCATTTTCAATCTCGCTATTTTCTGCCAGATATAACGGTTGTTCCGGCAAAAAATTTTCGGTCAAATTGCGCCCGGGCAAGAGGCTAAATTCGCCGGGATTGAGGTTGAGATTGATGCGATCTGTAATCGCGGCAACGTTGATCGTGTCGATCCCTCCGTCGGTATCGGTTAAAGTTTTTCTGAAATCGTCAGGGTCGGTAAAACTGGCGAATTCATTGGTGTAGATGTAGGTATCGTCCGCCGTTATTTCATCGCCATAAACTCTCAAAGTTGCCCCCAGCAGTTGACCGATATTGTTCCCGCTGGTTTCATCTTCTCCCGTGTTTTCCGGGTCGTTTTCGTCGCTATTATCGGATACACTTAACGTCCAAACTCCCGCGCCGGTTTCTCCCCAGTGACGGGAACTGGTCAACGTGTAATCGAGGGAATCGCCTTTAAAACCCGTATCTCCATCGTCCGTCTGGGTCGAGTAGGGGACGCGATCGAGCAAAACGCTTTCCGTCCCATCGGGGGAAGTGAGGGTGACAACTAAATCCTGAAATTGTCCGTGTTCGATCTCGATGTCGAGTTCGATTTTATCGATATCAATTCCGTCAGAAATAGTGAAGGTTTGAATCCGGGGATTGTCGGGTTGATTGTCGGGAATTTCCAAACCCTCGGAGGGCAAAGATAAACTCGCTTCCTGGACCGTTTCGTTGGCTGCGGTATGCTGCATTTCCCAGGTTTCTGCCAACCGCACAGCCGCCGTCGCATCCACCAACCCAAAACCGTAATCGTGGCTGATGTGAAGTCCGCCGCCATTCCAGTCGATCGCACCGTTAAACGTCCAGGTATCGTTACTGTAGTTAAACTCCTCTTGGGCTCGGTTTGTCGGGTCGGTTTGTCGGGCGGAATAGGCCAATATTTCCTGTACATCTCGATAACCCAAATTCGGGTTCGCTTCCAACATCAACGCGACGACACCGGACACCATCGGCGTCGCCGAAGATGTCCCATTAAAGCGATTATTATAGTTGATGTTGACCAAGTTCGGAGCGGAGCCGGGATTTTTGCCGACATCACCCGTGCGATCGGTGGTGACGATGCTGCCGTCTTCTCCAAAGGCGGAAACTAATAAGGGGGCTCCCGGATTACTGTAATCGGCAACCACTCCGTTATTATCGATCGCGGCCACAGCAATAACATGACGGTTATTTTCATCATTGCCGGAGTTGACATTTCGGCCCCGTCGTTCTTCTTCTGGCAGGCTGTTATTAACCTCGTCGCGTTCGTTTCCTCCCGCCCAAACGAAGACCGTTCCGAGTCCGTCTCGTCCGTCGGTGACGGCATAGTTTATTGCCGAACTCGGGGTCGGCAATTCCTTGAAGTTCCCATTCTCTTGAAGCTCAAAGTGAGTAGACCCGCCCCAACTATTGCTGGAAACGTCAAAGTTGACTGCACTCTCTAGACTGGTAATACTGTCAGTCAATTTAAAGCTGGCGAGGGTTGCTTCATAAGCGATGCCGACCGTGCCGATACCATTACGAGTGGCGGCAATTGCCCCGGCTACGTTGGTTCCATGACTGTTATCTCCTCCCGGTTCGGGCAGCGGACCGCTACCGATATTCTCGGGTTGATCGATGCGTTTGTCGTAGTTTCGAGCCAGGTCTTCGTGGTCGGCATCGACACCATTATCGATCACCTGAACTTTGACGCCTCGACCCGTGTAGGTCGGCCAGAGGGGGACAACGTTGAGGTCAATTCCCGGCGTTCCGGGTTGAACTGGGTTGTTGGTAACGCCTTGGCCGGTATTCAATAGCCACCATTGTTCTTTGAACAGCGGATCGGTTGGTAATGACATGATACACCCCTGATTTTTGGTCAAATTTGTGTCGGGCAGAGTTGATGCGATCGCCCCCGGTTTTTGGGGGCGTAAGAAAAGCCGTCTTGGGGGACGCTGATTTTATCTATTATCCGTCACATCTCGATTTTTTTGCCTCTTTAATAGACGAAAATTGCGCCGCTCTGCTGGATGTCGATGACTTGTCCCATATCGTCTCCGAGCAAGTCCGGTCCTGCGGCTTGGTTGACGATGACGGTGAGGGAGTCCTCCGAGTTGGGGACGAATTCAAATTGGAAATAGTGAGGAGATGTGTCCGGCAAGTTTTGGTCGGTGTGGCTGACCGAAATATTTACCTCCACATCTTCCAAACTCAAATTGAGTTTTTCGTTAGCCGGCAATGTTTGGGGAACTGTATCTGTAGAAATATCGGTCAGATCGCAATCCAACTGATACTCGGTTTGATTGACCACCTGCACTTGCATGGGAAATCTGGGATTCTGCATCCTGGCCACCGGCTTTTGCCAAGCATTGCCTTGAATCCCCAGAGACAGCAAAATCATCAGGGAGCCAGCCAGCTTTTTGGCGTTTAAAATGGGCACAAATTGAATCTTATTCGCCATTTTTTTTTCAGACATATCGCAGGTATTTAACGAGGTTAATAGGGGAAAATAGACGGGGCGATCGCTCAACATCCGTCGGCCAGATATTCTAGGGCAATCCAACCCCGGATGGGAGAGCCGATCAGAACCCACTCATCCACCGGTTCGCCGGCGGCAATTTCCACGATCGCGCCGTACCGCAAAACTTGGAGGACTTCTGATTCCAGATCGGGCATTTCATGGACGTTGACGCGATCGCCCACGACGCAAACTTTTCGCCCCGGCTGCAGTTGGGCGATCCGGGTATTTTCTGAATGGCTTTGAGTCGAAAAATGGGATATTTTCGATATTTTTGATGACTCCGCTGCGGCTTCTGAGAGTGAAAAATTGAGCGCTGCTGGCCCGGTCAACAAGACTAAAATTGCTGTGAATGGTATCCACAAGCGATGGGATTTCAATCGGTTCATCTTGGAGTTGAGATTTGAATCGGGTTCGAGGGGATTGGAAAATTTTCCACCCCCGTGGATTCGGGCCGTTCGTGAATCGGATGGCGGCCGGGAGTGCGATCGCATTTCGCGAGTCAATTTAAATGTGCGGGCTTTTGCCGGCTCCGGACATTTCAAACTTCGTCACGATTTACGATGTCCAATTGTCTCGAACTTAATGAGGACGGATGATCCTCCTTTTTACGGATCAGTTGAGCCGATTTTAAATATACACTGAAAACACTGTCGCGTCTATCGGTGAAATTACAGAGTTATCATTCCCATGGGCGGGCCGCGACAGGACTCGAAAAGTGGCTCGCCGCGGCCCTCGAAAAAAATGCGATCGCGCCCCAGGCCAATCCCGTCCCCGAAAACGGCGATTCGGTGGCCACCAGTTGACCGAACCCGACCGGCCCAAATCGTCTATAGTAAGGAAGTCGCGATCGCCCCGTCACTCTCGCCCCAGGTTCAACCCCAGCCATGTCCCCACTGCTTCAGGTTCGCAACCTAGAAACCCGCTTTGTCACCGCCGATGGGGTGGTGCGGGCCGTCAACGGCATCTCCTACGACATCCATCCGGGGGAGACGGTGGGAATCGTGGGGGAGTCGGGCTCGGGAAAAAGTGTCGGCGTGCTGTCGATTTTGCGGTTAATTCCATCGCCGCCGGGGGAGATTTCGGGGGGCGAAATTCGGTTTGAAAATCGGGATCTCCTCAAATGCGATCGCGCCACATTGCGCCACATCCGGGGCAACAAAATTGCCCTGATTTTTCAAGATCCGATGACTTCTTTGAATCCGGTTTTGACCGTCGGCAAGCAAATCACGGAGTCGATCAAACTCCATTTGGGACTGACCCAAACTGAGGCGGAAAAACGGGCGATCGCGCTATTGGAAAAAGTGGGAATTTCCGACGCGAAACGGCGACTCGGCAGCTACCCGCACCAATTTTCCGGGGGGATGCGGCAGCGGGTGATGATCGCGATGGGGTTGGCTTGCGACCCGCAATTATTGATAGCGGACGAACCGACCACCGCCCTCGATGTCACCGTCCAAGCCCAGGTTGTTGACCTAATCAAAGAGTTGCGAAAAGAGATCGGCATGGCGGTCATTTGGATTACCCATGACCTCGCACTTCTGGCCGGACTGAGCGATCGCATTTTGGTGATGTACGCGGGTCAAATTGTCGAAGAAGCCCCCGTTTCTCAACTGTACAATACCCCCCGCCATCCCTACACGATCGGGCTGTTAGAAAGCCTGCCAAGACCCGATCGCGACCTGGGAGAAACGTTGCCCGCGATCGAAGGGATTCCCCCGGATTTGACCGACTATCCGAAAGGCTGTCCGTTCGCCCCCCGCTGCCGGTACGCGATCGACCGTTGTTTCGAGGAAGATCCGGATTTGGAAGTTGTCGGAACCGGCCATAAAGTTGCCTGTTGGGTGAAGCCAGAGATTGACAAAAATCCAATTTTGTGATAGTTAAACATCATGTTTGATCCCCCTAAATCCCCCTTAAAAAGGGGGACTTTGAGTTAATTCTCCCCCCTTCTCAAGGGGGGCTGGGGGGGATCGAAAACATTGATGTATTCGGAAAAATCCCCCTAAATCCCCCTTAAAAAGGGGGACTTTGAGTCCATTCTCCCCCCTTCTCAAGGGGGGCTGGGGGGGATCGAAAACATTGATGTATTCG
>JBNGCR010000225.1:0-8679 GCA_050045915.1 Limnospira sp. | reverse complement strand
TCCTCCCCCGGCTAAAGCACGGGGGCTTCCAAACGTATCGGAGGTTATCGTGAAACTCTTTTCCCGTCTGTTGGCTGGAATTGTCGCTCGATTTTCCCTGCGATTTGTCCTGATCGCTCCGTTTTTGCTGCAAATTTTCGGGACGGTCGGACTCGTCGGATATTTGTCCTATCAAAACGGACAAAAAGCGGTGGAAGATTTAGTTGCCCAGTTGATGGACGAGGTGAGCGATCGCGTCGAACTGTATTTGGAAACCTATTTGGCGATGCCCGAATTGATCAATCGCATCAATGCGGATGCCGTCCGCAACGGTCAATTGGATTTGCAAAATTTACCCCGGTTGGAACGGCATTTTATCGATCAAATTCAACAGTTTGAATCAGTCAGCACGATCCTGTTTGGCAGTCCCGACGGCCGGTTCAGAACCATCCATCGGAGCCCTTTTTTTGAAGATCAATTAGAACTGGGCAGATCCGACCCGTTGAATCCGGATAAATTTGATATTTATGTAATCGACTATAAAAGCAATCCAATTCGCATATTTACCACATTAGATCCTTTTCCGGTGCGCGATCGTCCCTGGTATCGGTCGGCGGTCGAGAAGCAATGGCGGGGATGGAGCGAACTCTTTCAAATTGGCCAAGAGCCGTCCCTGGCGGTGAATGCGTACCATCCTATTTACGACTCAAAAAACTACGAATTGATCGGCGTTTTTTCAGTCAACTTGAGTTTGATCGACATTAGCAATTTTCTCGGTTCCATGACGGTCAGTCCGTCGGGAGACGTTTTTATTATTGAACAAAATGGCTATCTGATCGCGAGTTCGGCCGATGAAACGCCGTTCGAGGTAGAAGAAACTCAAACTCTGCAAAAGCGTTATCGGCGGTTGCGGCCCCGGGACAGCGAAAATCCGGCGATATCGGTCGCCGGCAGATATCTGGAATCCGGGAATGTTGACCTGTCAAAAATTGACGGACAAGAAAAGGTCAGTTTTGTAGAAAATGGCGGCAAATATTTCATTCAAATCGTCCCTTTTAATCATCAAATAAAGGATTGGTTCGTGGTGGTGATCGTCCCCGAGTCCGACTTTATGACGAGGATCGATGCCAACACCCGGACGACGGTTATTTTATGTCTGGTCGCTTTGGGAGTGGCGGCGGTTTCGGGAATTTTTACCGCCCGTTGGATCGCCAATCCAATTGTAAAAATTAATCATGCTGCCAAAGAAATCGCGGTCGGAAATTGGGGGCAATCTATCTCGGTCGAGCGGAAGGATGAATTGGGAGAATTGGCTGATTCTTTTAATCAAATGGCCGTCCAACTGCAGACCTCTTTCACCCGACTCAAAGAGAGCGAAAATCGCCTGATTCAATATTTAGAAGCCCTGCCCGTGGCGGTGTCGGTTCACGATCAGACGGGACAATTGTATTATGCCAATCAAACCAGCAAAAAATTATTGGGGATTGGATCGCCTTTAGAAGCCGAAACGCCGGAACTCAGTGGGGCTTATCGGGTGTATCGTTCTGGAACTGGAAAAATTTATCCGACGCAGGATTTGCCGGTTGTCCGAGCTTTAAAAGGAGAAATTGTTTACGCGGACGACCTCGAAATTCAGGTGACGGATAAAGTCGTACCGATCGAAGTGTGGACGACCCCAATTTATGACGATTTCCATCAAGTCGTGTACGCGATCGCTGCATTTCAAGACATCACCCAGCGAAAACAGGCCGAACGGGTTTTAGCCGATTATAACCGCACGTTGGAAGCCACGGTAAAGCGACGGACTCAGGAGCTGGCGGAAGCGAAAGAAAAGGCGGAAGTTGCCAACCTAGCCAAGAGTGCGTTTATTGCCAATATGAGTCACGAACTCCGCACGCCTCTGAATGCGATCATCGGCTTTTCTCAAATTATGAATAATGCGGATGATTTGTCTCCAGAATATCGAGACAATATCCGGATAATTTACCGCAGCGGGGAATATTTGTTGGCTTTAATTAATCATATTTTAGATATGTCAAAAATTGAAGCCGGTAAAATGACCTTCAATCCCAAAAGTTTCGACCTGTACCGACTGTTGGAGGAGATCGAAGAATTATTTAAGCTGCGATCGCGCGATCGGGGACTACGGCTCAATTTTGAACGGGCGGATGACGTTCCCCAATACGTTCAAACTGACGAATTGAAATTGCGGGAAGTGTTGATTAACTTACTTGGTAATGCCCTGAAGTTTACCCGAACTGGCGGGATCTTTGTGAGAGTCAGTACCGTGTCAACGCCGGAATCGGAAACCCAGACCCAGACTTTATTATTTGAAATCGAAGATACGGGGGTCGGCATTGATCAGGAAGAAATTGGCCGACTGTTTGAACCCTTCAGTCAAACTCAAAGCGGGAAGCAAGTCCAAGAGGGAACGGGTTTGGGGTTGGCGATCAGTCGAAAATTCGTGCAACTGATGGGGGGCGAGATTCGGATTAAAAGTCGGGTGGGAGTCGGGACTATTTTTGATTTTGATATTGAGGTGAAGTGGGTTGAAAAAACAGATGTTGAAACCTCGGCACCATCCCGCCGAGTTGTGACTCTTGAACCCAACCAACCGCGTTACAAAATTTTAATCGTCGATGACAATTCGATCAACCGCAAACTGCTGGTCAAACTCTTGAATCCGTTGGGGTTTGAATTGAAAGAGGCGGCGGATGGGAAAGAAGCGATCGCCATTTGGGAGGACTGGCAACCCCATTTGATTTGGATGGATATGAGAATGCCTGTGATGGACGGTTACGAAGCGACCCGACACATCAAAAGGAACTCGAACGGGCGAGAAACGGCAATTATTGCTATTACGGCCAGCGTGTTGCAAGAGAATAAAAATAAGATATTGGCTGCCGGCTGCGATGATTTAGTCCGCAAACCGTTTCGAGAAGGGGTCATTTTTGAAATTTTGGAAAAATATTTAGGAATTTGCTATGTTTATGAACAAACTGATGGGTCGGCGGACACAAAAGCCGATTTGTCCTTGGATGCCGATCGCCTGGGGGTCATGCCGGTTGATTGGCTGGTGCAGTTTCAGCAAGCCGCGATCGATTTAGATGACGACTTGGTTTTGGAACTGATCGCTCAAATTCCCGAAAATCACGCCGACCTGGCGGCTGCATTGACAGATTGTGTGAATCGATTTCGTTTAGATATAATTATCAATTTAATTGGACAGATCGAAAATGAATCTTCCTTTGAAAACAACCCAGACTGACAACATTTTAATTGTTGACGATCAGCCCGAAAATCTCAAAGTATTGACTCAGATGCTATCCCAGCAAGGGTACAAGCTGAGAAAAGCAATCAGCGGTGAAATGGCTCTGACCTCGGCATTTTCTAAGCCTCCAAATTTGGTTCTTCTCGACATCCGAATGCCCGGGATGGATGGTTATGAAGTGTGTCAAAAATTAAGAGAAAATCCTCAAACTTCGGAAATTCCGATTATTTTTATCAGCGCCCTCGACGAACCTTTAAATAAAGTTAAAGCCCTGGAAAATGGTGGCTCCGATTATATCACAAAACCCTTTCAAATTCAAGAAGTGGTCGCCCGAGTTAAACTCCAGTTGCGACTGCAACATCAAAAACAAAAGTTGGCAGAAAAAAATCTGCAACTTCGACAAGAAATTGCGATTCGAGAGAAAGTCGAAAGCCATTTGAGGATTTTGGATCAGGCGATTTCTGCCTGTCGGAATGGCGTCGTTATTTCCGATGCAATTCAACCCGACAATCCCATCATTTACGTTAATTCCGCCTTTGAAAAAATGACGGGCTATTCCGGGGCGGAAGTTGTGGGCAAAAACTGCCGTTTTTTACAAGGTACGGATCGCGATCAACCGGGCTTAGAAATCATCCGAAAATCTCTAAAAAATTATCATAATTGCTCGGTGGAACTGCGGAACTACAAAAAAAACGGTACCCTGTTTTGGAATGAAATTTCAATTTCTCCGGTGCGGAACTGTGAGGGAACTGTCACCCACTATATCGGCATCCAAACGGATATCAGCGATCGCAAAAATATGGAGGAGGCTTTGAAGGCATCCGAGGCAAAATTTGCATCCGCTTTTCGGTCGAGTCCCGACCCGATCACGATTTCGATACTGGAAGAAGGGCGCTATTTGGAAGTCAACGAAAGTTTTTGTCGTTTGATGCAGTATTCCTGGGAAGAAGTGATCGGAAAAACGAGCGAAGAACTCCAGATTTGGGCCGACCCCACAGATCGTTTGATCCACAATCAAGAACTCATAAAATCCGGCTATGTCCGCGACCAAGAATTTCAATTTCGTACCAAAAACGGCGAAATAAAAACCATATTAATTTCGGCGGAATTGGTCGAGTTTTGGGATCAAACTTGTGTTTTGACGGTCGGAAAAGATATCACCGAGCGCCAAAAAATTCAGGCTGCTTTGGAAGCGGCTAACCGACAGTTGCAGCATTTGGTTAACGTTGACGGTTTGACCCAGGTGGGGAATCGCCGCAGCTTCGACGAAAAATTGTATCAAGAATGGCGTCGGGCGACCCGAGAACAACAACCGATTTCTTTAATTTTATGCGATGTCGATGACTTTAAAGCGTACAATGATTATTACGGGCATCAGCAGGGCGATGACTGTTTAATTCAAGTAGCTAAAGCGATACGGGGGGCAATGAAACGTCCCGCCGATTTCGTCGCCCGCTACGGGGGTGAAGAGTTCGCTGCAATTTTGCCAAATACGGATATTAACGGGGCGGTGGAAGTGGCGGAACGGATTCGCGATCGCATCAAACAACTGCAAATTCCCCATGCCAAATCTCGGGTGAGTCCGCACGTCACCCTCAGTTTGGGGCTCGCCAGTCAGGTTCCGAATTCTCCTTCCATGCCGGCGGATCTGCTGGTCAATGCGGCCGATCGCGCCCTCTACGAAGCTAAACACAATGGACGCGATCGCATCCAAATCGGAACGGTTCATTTTTTCCGCGATCGGGCGCTATAATTGCCAGTAAAATAACAGAGAAAATCGACCGATCGCCCGTTCCTTCCAAGGTCGCTTCCTCCAGTCTTTCCAGTTCACTAAATAACTCTTCTCAAACGCCTCCAAAAATAGAGATTCCATGTGTTCCGCGAGATAGCGATCGCGCAAGGATAAATTTAACTCCTCATTCTGGAAAAAACTGCGGGGGTCGAAATTCGCACTCCCCATACTCACCCACTCGTCATCGATCAACAAAACCTTCGCGTGCATCATGCTGGGTTTGTACTCATAAATCTCAATTCCCCCTTTTAATAAATAAGGATAAAGCTCCCGCGAGGTATAATGAACGTAGGGTTTATCACAGCGCTTTCCCATCGTCAAAATCCGGATTTCCACCCCCTGCTTCCTCGCCTCCAACAATAATTCTCGCGAGTTCGGGTCGGGTAAAAAATAGGGACTAGCGATCCAAATTCGCCGCCTCGCACCGGCGATCAAAGATTGAAATAAAGCGCGAATCCCGGAATCCCGATAGCTGGGATCTTCCCCCGCCGTGACGATAATCGGTTCTTCCTCACTTTCGTGGGGGGAAAGGTGATGTTCCGTAAAATCTGCGATTCCCCCGGCATCAAGCCAATGTTGGATGAAAATCCCCTTCAACCGCGTCACCACCGGCCCCTGATATCTGACCTCGTAATCTAACCAAGGGACTCGGGAATTATTGTTGTCTTTCCCATCCCAATCGTCCGCAATTCCCGCCCCGCCGATCAGGGCTACTTTTCCATCAATTAACAGCAATTTGCGGTGATTTCGCTTCAAATGATAGAGGGGATCTTTCCAACTAAATTCATTAAAAATGCGGACTTCAACGCCCGCATCTTCCAAATTTTTCCAGTAGGATTTTGGGAGGGATTTTGTCCCAAATTCATCGATCAATACTTGAACTTTTACCCCTTGCCGGGATTGTTTAATAATCGCTGCGGCAAATTGGTCGGCGCGATCGCCCGGCAGCATGATAAAGGTTTCAAACTGGATCGATTCTTTCGCTTTCGCGATCGCGTCAAATCGGGTGGCATAAATCCGTTCCGCCTCCACCCAAAATCCGGTTACTTTGCCGTTGCTGATAAAAGAATCCGACAGGCAAGCGACGGTAAACCCGAAATTTTCCGTTTCGGGGGCGGGAAGATTTTTGAGGTGGTATTGACGGCGTTCCCGGAAAACGCCCCGCAGGTAGAGGGTGAGAAAGATCAGCAGGACGAAAAAGAGGACGATTCCCCCCACCGATCCGATCCATTCGGCAATCAATTCAATCATCATCAGACGCTTTGTAATTCAGATAATCGTTGTGTTCGATAATATCCGATCAAACCGCCGGCTAACATCACCTCAACTTGGCGATCGCTGAGGCTGTGGTTGACGCAGTAAGTGAGGTTGCGGGTGCGGTTTTTGACGCTGATAGCCTCCCCCCGTTCGATCGCACGCCGCAAGTCCAGCAATTCCAACTCGTCCCCCGCTTCGATGCAGTTGTAATCCTCCGAGTTGATAAATTCCAAAGGTAAGATACCGAAATTGGCGAGATTTTGCCAGCCGATGCGGGCGTAGGATTTGGCGATGACGGCGATCTGCCCTAAATAGCGGGGGGCGATCGCGGCGTGTTCCCGACTCGAACCCTGGGCGTAATTTTCCCCGGCGACGATGACGTGGCCGCCGTATTTTTCCTGGGTTTCTTTAGCGCGATCGGAGAAACTGTCGTCCACCATATAATAGACAAAATCGCTGATGTCGGGAATATTGCTGCGGAAGGGCAAAACCCTCGCCCCGGCGGGGAGAATTTCGTCGGTAGAAATGTTGTCGCCCACCTTCAACAACACCGGAACTTCGGCGCGATCGGGCAGAGGAGGAAACTCCGGAAAAGACTTGATATTCGGCCCCTTTACGAGTTTTACTTCTCGATTATTAGCCGGTGGTTCTACCAGCATATCCGTATTGACGATTAGCTTTTCCGGTGCTTTAAATCCTGGATATTTCATGTCATAAAGATTTTCCAAATCCCGGGGATCGGTAATTTTTCCCGTCAATGCCGCCGCCGCCGCCGTCTCGGGACTGCACAGATAAACTTGGTCGTCCGCCGTGCCCGAACGTCCGGGGAAATTGCGCGGCATCGTCCGCAGGGAGATTTGGTCGGATGCGGGGGCCTGTCCCATGCCGATGCACCCCAGACACCCCGCCTGGTGAAACCTCGCGCCGCTGTGGATCAGGTTGAGGAAGGCGTCGTCCATCGCCGCCAAATTTTCTACCAGTTGGCGAGAGGTGGGATTGACATCGAAAGAGACGCGATCGCACGCCACTTTTCCCCTTACAATTTCGCTGACGATCCAAAAATCCCGCAACCCCGGATTTGCCGAAGATCCGACAACAACCTGATTCACATCTCGCCCTTCCACCTCGCGCACCGGAACCACATTTCCGGGACTCGAAGGACAGGCGATCAGCGGCACCAATTCCGACAAATTAATTTCTTCGTAAATGTCATAAGTTGCGTCCCTGTCGGCGACCATTTCCACCCAGTCATCTTCTCGATCTTGGGAGTATAAAAAGCGACGGTTTTCATCGTCGGAAGGGAAGACGGTACTCGTCGCCCCCAATTCCGTCCCCATGTTGGCGATAACGTGGCGATCCATCGCGCTGAGGGATGCCAAACCGGAACCGTAATATTCGACAATTTTACCCCGCCCCCCATCGACATCGTGGCGGCGCAACATTTCCAAAATCACATCTTTCGCACTCACCCAGTCCGGCAAACTTCCGGTCAATTTGACCCCCCAAACTTGGGGCATTTTGATATGCATGGGTTCTCCGGCGATCGCCATTGCCACGTCCAAACCCCCCGCACCGAACGCCAACATCCCCAACCCTCCGGCGGCGGGGGTGTGGCTGTCGGAACCGATCAATGTTTTGCCGGGGATGCCGAACCGTTCCATGTGGACGGCGTGGGAAATGCCGTTTCCGGCGCGGCTGTACCAGATCCCGAATCGCTGACAGGCTGATCGCAAAAATAAGTGGTCGTCGGCGTTTTTATAGTCGGTTTGCAATAGATTGTGATCGACGTATTGGGCGGATAGTTCGGTTTTGACCCGATCCAAACCCATCGCCTCCAATTCCAACATCACCATCGTCCCGGTGGCGTCTTGGGTGAGGGATTGGTCGATGGTGAGCCCGATTTCTTCCCCCGGTTCCATTTTGCCGGAAACCAGATGAGATTGAATGAGTTTCTGTGTAACATTTAAACCCATAGTATAGATCGATATTTCGTCCCGAATTATAAGTTGAAGGATACCACGGCTTTGGGGGGCGATCGTCTATCGGAGGGGGGAAATGGGGGTAGTTTGAATTACCTATCCCCGCAATAGGGATAGCGATCGCGATGACTCTCGGGGACTTTCCCGTTCATCTCGGTTAGTCTTTCTAAAAGCGATCGACGATTTGGATTTTGGATGGAATTAGACTCAAATTCATGTTCAATAAACTCGCCAAATTGAACGAAAATTGGCCGCCAGATATCTTGTCCGGGTACTCCCGACCTGTAAGCGAGGCTCAGTTTTCAGTCCCGTATCAGAAAAAGCAACGGTTGCGTAACTGTTTCCAACTTCAATACATTCAAAGGTGGTGTCAGCGATCGCGGGTTGACTGGCGAAGGCAA
>JBNGCR010000224.1:0-8707 GCA_050045915.1 Limnospira sp. | reverse complement strand
CGACGACGGGGGCAGCGCCTGATATAATCAGAAATACCTATTAGGGATTGAAACTGGAATCGCGGATAGCGGTGAAGCACCGGAAACTTGATATAATGTCGGATTCAGTTGTTTGAGCCGCACGAATTCCCCAATCATCTTTAGATGATTTATGCTATTAGCTTGGGAATTGATTCCCAAGCGGTTTGGAGATTCAACCGGATTGGATAGAATCAGAAATACCGATTAGGGATTGAAACGATTGAAACCGTTATTGACGCCGCATCAAAATCGCGCCATTTTCGCTGAGTTGAACCTGCCATTCCGGCAACCAATTCAGATAGCGGATGGGACGATCGCTCGGCATATTCATAGTTTGGAAATTCTCCGCCTGTCCCGGTTCGCTGAAAATGCGATCGTCGAACAAAACCAGAGTGCGGACGTGGGGAGGAAGCACGATCGCATCCTCGTCCAAATCGTGGGATAAATCCGGCAATTGATAGTTCTGAAAATAGAGATCCATGAGGCGGTAATAATAATCCCGAGTCAGGACGACGGTAGTTTCCGGGGGGAAGCGATCGCGGACAAATTCGATCCGTTCTCCCACATCCAAATTGAACCGTCGCAACTCTCCAGCAGTCGGCATTCCGGGGGGACCTAAAAGGAAAAATAACCCGTTCAAACCAACGATCGCGGCAGTGAGAATTGCCCAGGCTTGGCGGTGATATTTCGAGAGGCGATCGCCCCACCAAACCATCGTGAATCCCCCCATCATCAGAACCGCCGGCATAATCGTGAACGTCTGGGGTTTGCGGCGGAGGTGAACCAAAGAAAAATACAACAATCCCGGAATTAAAGCGGCAAATAAACTCTGAATTTTCCAATCCCGGCGAATCAAATACCCGATCGCCTGGCGATCGCGCACCAACATCCAAAACATCGGAATAATCGCCAATCCCACCACCCGAAAATAAGCCTTCATCAATACCATCACATTGTCGAATACCTCCCCCAAGGAATCCGCATCCTGGCGGGTGGTGTGCACGGGTAGCCAATTTTGCACCAACTCCCAATAACTTTGCCATCCCCCCGCACTGGCAATTAACGGAACGAACCACAACCCCACCGCCAGCCAACCGACTCCAAAGGCTAAAATCACCTGAAAAAAGGTAAACGAATTTGGACTGTCAGTTTTGCGGGAACGCCGCCACCCGAAAAACACCGCCAGCAGGGCAAGGGGAAGCAAGAAAAAGGGCGTGCTGGGACGAATTCCGCCCGCCAAACCCATCAATATCGCCAAACTAAATAGGGCACGGCGATCGCCCAATCCCGTATAATAGGCGGCGAGATAAATCAGCACCACCCAGCAAAATTCCAAGGCGTGGGAAAACGCCGTTTCGCCGTAGTACCAAAACAGGGGACTGGTGAGGGCGAGTAACGATACACTCCAGCCAACCCGGCGATTGTACCAAGCATTTCCCAACAGAAACAAAGCGGCAACCGTCACCCCCGAGGCGACAATATTGACGGCAACCAAACTCAGCGTCGGATCATCGATAAACAGGTTGAAAAACCTCGCCATCCAGATAAAAATGATAAACATCCCCGGCATCTGCGGCTGGTTTCGACTGACGTCAAACTCGCGAACCGCCATCGCGAAATGTCCCTCGTCCCCCTCCGGAAATTGGGTGTGGAAGGGGAGGCGAGTCAGTATCGTGAGGGCAAATAGTGCGATCGCGATCGCGGAATCTTTCCAGATGCGATCGCCACTGGCGGACGGTTTGGCGGTTTCTGCGGGACTCAAACTCATGGACAATTTTGGCGACACCCGACGGACTGAGAGAAAGTATAGCAGGCAAAAGTGCAATCCCCCTAGCCCTTTGAAAGGTGAACTTTGAGCCTTACTCCCCCCTTATTAAGGGGGGCTGGGGGGGATCTACCTGCCAAATTCCCCAATTCTCGACGGTATCGAGAAGAGTCCCGGGGAGCTCGGGGTGCCAGTCAGTGCGAGTGAGGATATAATCGGCTTGGAAACTTTGGGCGATCGCGACTAATTCCGAACCCGACTTTTGGCGGTAGCGATCATCTAAATCTGCGCGAGAAGCATCGACAGTTCCGGTTATTTGTTGCATCCGATCTTCCCATTTTAATATACCGCGATCGGTGAAGGGAAAACTTTTGAATGACCACACCACAGAACGCTGGGAGTAGAAGCGAAAATCTTCGTCGGAGGGTGGCACTAAAACCAGGGCATCTTGGGGACTCTGTTGGCGGAACCGTTCCCCCAAAATTTCCACGGGCTCGTCCGGTTTCGCGACGATTTTTAGGCGGTTTGGCATCCAGGAAAAAGCCACAATTATCAAAATTGACAATAGGGCGACTTTCAGTAATTTCGGAAACCGGGGAAGGGGTGCGATCGCGGGCAAAAATAGAGTGAGAAACAGAAACAAATCATAATGATAGTTTAACACGAAAGTTAGCAGCAGTAAAAATAGGGAGCCGTAATCGATCCAGCCAAGTTTCTGGGATGGCGTTTGGATTCGTTTTATGGAACCCAAAAATAGCAAAGTGAAGATAAGACCGAAGTAAGAACAGAGTAAAATTGACAAAATCAGCATCAAACCGACGATATAAAAATAGACTTGCCGATTTTTAAGCCGGGATAGATGGCGCTGTGCAAACCAGAGCTTTATGGCTGTTATCGCCAACAAAATCCCGCTATTTTTAATCACGATAAGGGCGATTAATAGACATCCCAAGGGCAGATTGCCACTCCGGTAAGATTGACTAACCCAAGCCGCGATCGCCATTAAAACCACCAGTTGAATAAAAGGTGTCGTCCTCGCCAGTTGCAGTTTCGCAAAGGTGGCGATCGGGATGATTTCGACGAACACATACCCCAGCAGCAACAATCCCAAAGCGGCGATAAAAATAACCCGCAGTTTGAATTTATCCTCCGATTTAAAAACCGATGAAATTGATATCAAAATCCACCCGGCAACCGCGAACCCGATCCAATTGATCCACCCCCGAGATCCCGTCAATCCAAACTTAGAATAAATGACGTGGTGGGGGTGGCGAATGTAGCCGTAAAGATAGATAAACTGTTGGTCGTCCATCAAGTCACTTCCCGTCCCCCCAGTGAGTTTCATGGGCAGGTAGACACAGGCGGCGAAAAGGGTCAATAATAGAAATGCAATAATCAGAAATTTCGAACTCGATAAAATTTCCTCAAATCCTTCTTTAAAATCTCGTTTTTTACTGTCAAATTTAAAACCTATATAAGCTTCTAATATTGCGATAGGGGCGAATAATATGCCTGGAATAATACCGACCAAAAATTGTAGCAGACAGGCGCAGCCAAATAGACCGTATCCGATGATCCAGCGACTCTTGAAACAGTGGTAAACACCCCAGATTGAAACAGCGATCGCGAAGGTGGCGGGGATGGGTTCGGTGCGGAATAAATCGGTAAAGCCGATGGTTCCGTTGGCGGCTGATAAGCCCAAAAAAGGCAAGGTTGCAGCCGAGATGAAATCCCGACACAAAAACCGGGCGATCGCATACAAACCCGAGACAAATGAAGCCAGTGCGATGAGATAATAAATGAACGTAATTGTCGAAATATCAAATCCCAACCTTGCCGGAAATTCCATTAAATGATAATAATAAAATCGGGGGTTGAATTGCATCATTTCCCGGACGTAAAAATCCCGGGGATAGAGGGTCGGGTCGAGCAGGGATGCGATAGCTGGGAGCTGGTTGCGGAGATTGGCGGATGCGAATTCATATCCGTAGAAGATCGTCGTTCCCAAAAGCACGAAAACCGCGATCGCAACTCGCCTTAACCCCGTCAACCCAGATTCGGCATCCATAGAAAGTTAGATATTGCCTGGACAGACCTCACTGTAGCCGAGTCCGTCCCGAACTGCAAAGGAACAAATTGGGGCTGGCCGTCATCTGTGAATATACCGAGCGATCGCACCCCGACATAGCCTTTCTTTCCAAACCCATCATTCCAGAATTTGGCCGTCATAAAAAAAGCCGCCGATCGCCCGGATCGACAGCCTCAAACGTACTCCATTCTACCGATTGTAGAATCCCAAGTTCATGGACTCAAAAGTTCCCGGTTTTGCTCCCCAAATCCCAAAACCAAATCCCATTCTCCACCCCCGGAAGCCCCATTCAGCTCAAATTGTTAAAATTCCCTGTCGGCCATTGTTCGCCCCCCGACGCCTCGAATTCCTACCCCAACAGAGATCCGCGGCCATTGCCAAACGGAATCGTTATGATATAAATGTTGAAAAATCTTAATCTTTATTTACACAATGCAATTGTCCCGAGTCGGTCTGACCGATATCAAAGCATTCATCAAGAAAAATATATTCTTCGGGAACGACCCCAGCCTGGAACTGGTCGCCATTCTAGCGGTCTACTTCGTCCAGGGAATCCTCGGGTTAGCCCGTCTCGCCGTCAGCTTCTTCCTCAAAGATGACCTGGGGATGAGTCCGGCGGAAACCGCCGCCCTGTTCGGCATCGTCGCCATCCCCTGGGTGATCAAACCCGTATTCGGCTTCCTCTCCGACGGGTTGCCCATTTTCGGATACCGTCGCCGACCCTACCTGATCTTATCCGGTCTGCTGGGGACGCTCTCCTGGATCGCCCTAGCCACCGTCGTTAGCCACCCTGTCACAGCGACAATCGCGATCGCCCTCAGTTCCCTCTCCGTCGCCATCAGCGATGTCATTGTAGACTCCCTGGTGGTGGAACGAGCCCGAAACGAATCCATCGGCAACATCGGTTCCCTGCAGTCCCTCTGCTGGGGAACCTCCGCCGTCGGGGGATTAATTACCGCCTACCTGAGCGGCTACCTCCTGGAAGCCTTCAGTGCCCGGACCGTTTTCCTGATCACCGCCACCTTTCCCCTGCTGGTGTCCGCCGTCGCCGGAGCGATCGCAGAAGATCGGGTCAGCAATGTCTCCAACAGGGAAACCGTCAAAAGTCAAATCAAACAACTGCGGGGGGCCATCACCCAAAAATCCATCTGGCTGCCCACCGCCTTCGTGTTCCTATGGCAGGCCACCCCCACCGCCGACTCCGCCTTTTTCTACTTCAGCACCAACGAACTCGGGTTCCAACCCGAATTTCTGGGGCGAGTCCGCCTCATCACCAGCATCGCCTCCCTAGTCGGGATCTGGCTGTTCCAGCGATTCTTCAAATCCGTCCCCTTCCGGAAAATTTTCCTGGGATCGACCTTAATTTCCTCCGCCCTCGGCATGACCATGTTGCTCCTCGTCACCCACGCCAACCGCAGCCTCGGCATTGACGACCACTGGTTCAGCCTCGGAGACAGCCTGATCCTCACCGTCGCCGGACAGATCGCCTATATGCCCGTCCTCGTCCTCGCCGCCCGCCTCTGTCCGCCGGGAGTCGAAGCCACCCTGTTCGCCCTGCTGATGTCCATCGCCAACCTCGCCGGACTCCTCTCCCACGAATCCGGCGCCCTGCTGACGTATTTATTGGGCGTGACCGAGACGAATTTCGATAACCTGTGGCTGTTGGTCGTCATCACCAACCTCACCACCCTCCTGCCCCTGCCCCTGATCGACTGGCTACCCCAGGTCAGCGCCCGGGGGGAAGAAGAAGTCCCCTCATCCCCGATCGCCCAACCCGAACCCTTGGGGCCGGAATTGGTTCCCGAATTCGTGTCCGATTAGTTGTGTTTCAATCTCGACCATGCAAAATTTGACCTCCAAACCCTCCAAAACTGAACTCCCCTACGATCCCGAAGATTGGAAGCGGGGCTATGAGTCCCAACCCAATGAATACGATTACGCGATCGCCGACGTAGACGGAGAAATCCCCCCCGAACTCGAAGGAACCCTGTTCCGCAACGGCCCCGGCCTTTTAGATATCGGCGGTCTGCCCATCCAACACCCCTTCGACGGGGACGGCATGATCTCCGCGATCGCCTTCCGAGACGGACGGGCCCACTACCGCAACCGCTACGTCCACACCGAAGGCTATTTAGAAGAACAAAAAGCCCAGACCATCCGCTATCGGGGCGTGTTCGGCACCCAAAAACCGGGGGGATGGCTGGCCAACGCCTTCGACCTGCGGCGGAAAAATATCGCCAACACCCAGGTCATTTACTGGGGCGGCAAACTCCTGGCCCTGTGGGAAGCCGCCCAACCCCACCGCCTCGACCCGAACACCCTGGAAACCCTCGGAACCGACGATCTCGGCGGCATCCTCGAACCGGGCGAAGCCTTCGCCGCCCACCCCCGCATCGACCCCCGTTCTCAATTTAACGGGGGAAAACCCAGCCTGGTGAATTTTTCCATCACGCCGGGACTCTCCACCACCATCACCATCTACGAACTCGCCCCGGACGGCGGACTGATACACAAACACGCCCACTCGGTGCCCGGATTCGCCTTCGTCCACGATTTCGCCATCACCCCCAACTACTGCATCTTTCTGCAAAATCCCGTCCGCTTCAATCCCCTCCCCTACCTGTTCGGACTCTGCGGCGCGGGGCAGTGCCTCAATTTTCAACCAAACGAACCCACCCGGGCGATCGTGATTCCCCGCGACCCGAAACGGCGATCGCACAAAAAATTGCTCGACATCGAATCCGGGTTCGTCTTCCACCACGTCAACGCCTTTGAAACGGGGGACGAAATCTATCTCGACTCCATCTGTTACGAGTCGCTACCGGGCGTTGACCCCCAGGCGAATTTCCGCCAGACTGACTTTACCGCCCTCGAACCGGGCCAACTGTGGCGCTTTAACCTCAACTTAACCACGGGGGAAGTTAAACGCCAAATGGTGGAATCCCGGTGTTGCGAGTTCCCCACCCTCCACCCCGATCGCATGGGCCGTCCCTACCGATATTTATACCTCGGCGCGGCGCACCAGCCCGAGGGAAATGCCCCCCTGCAGGGAGTTTTGAAGGTGGATCTAGAAACCGGCGATCGCCAACTTTGGAGCGCGGCACCCCGGGGATTTGCCGGTGAACCCCTGTTCGTCCCCCGCCCGGACGGAAGCTCGGAGGATGACGGCTGGGTGTTGGTCTTGGTGTACAATAGCGAAACCCACCAGTCCGATGTCGTCATCTTGGATGGCAAGGACGTGAATCAAGGCCCCGTCGCCCGGTTGCACCTCAAACACCATATCCCCTACGGCCTGCACGGAACCTTCGCGAAACTTTAAGTTTTAATAAGTTTTCAGTTGTCTCCGCTGACAACAATTCCGCGCTTTCCCACGGGTTGGGGGCGCGGAATTTGGATGGGAACAGCAAAACCGTCGGGGCGAATAGTATTGGCTTTGCTTCTCTGTCGTGTGGGATACAACTTGAGGGCCGGTCCGTCCCGGTACAATAGACCACAGTGTGGCAAAATTTGCAAGGAGGTCACGTTGAGCAACTCGGCGGATGCGATCGCGCGATCGAAATTAATCCATCCCATCAAGTGGGACCAACAATCCACATCCCAGACGGTTTCCGAACCGACGTTTTATTATTTCGCCTACGGTTCCTGTATGTGTCCGGTGGACTTACAGCGGACCCTCGGCGAACCCACCCACGCTTACGTCATCGGGCCGGCAATTTTGCGGGGCTACCGATTGGGTTTTTACCGCCGTTCCCGACGTCGCAACTGCGGCGCGTTGGATGTCGTCCAAGATCCCCATTCTCATGTGGAGGGGGTATTGTATCAGTTGCCCTGGCGGTTGAGCGATCGCCTCGACGAACGGGAAGAGGTGAAAATCGACCCCCAGCGGAACGTCCACGTCGGGGGATATCGCCCGGAAATCATCGAAGTTTGCGCCGACGGTAAGCATTATAAAAACGTGCGAACCTACATGGTGATTGAGAAACTGCCGGAGGAATTGGCACCGAACGATTGGTATTTTAATGTCGTGTTGCGGGGTGCCGTCACCTGCGGTTTGACCCAGGAATATTGCTGGAAATTATTCGAGCATATGTACAGTTTGCAGCGGCGAAAAGTGCCAGTCATCTCAAATCCGGTTGAATGCTCGGAACAAAACGGGTTGTATATCAAGACCGCTTGGGAATGAATTTCCGAGGGCGCAAGCCAGGGGCCCCTACCCGATCAAATCCGATTCAGATGATTGGGGAGGTTGAAGAAATGGATCACCGGATCTGATATAGCAATGTGAAATGATTCGTGAAAAATTGTCAGCTAAGAGCCCCCAGTATTGGGGGTTTGGGGGCTAGGTATTTTTCATCATGACTTCACGCTGCTATATCAGTTATCGACTCCCTATCAATTACACTCGGGCGATCGCGATCTATCTTCAGAACAGAGCGACGGCTGCGGTTCCGATTCCGCAACCGGGAGCCACATCTGGCCATTGGTTAAAATCGCCAAATTAATCGCCGTGACGACCAAAACTAATAAACCGCAGAGCAGCCACATTTTCAGCTCTGGCGTTCCGGAAGTTGCCGGAGTTTCTCCCGAAAAAATCAGGGTCAATTCCTGGCGGCTGCGGTTAACTTCATACCGAAATACTCCCCAGAAGATGGCGAAGGACGAAAGCGGAACCCCGATCAAAAGGAAGGGAAAAAGAGAAAAGCTGCCCGACAGGATTTCGGAAATCAGAATGACGGCAAAAACCCCCATCCAAAAGAGAAATAAAGGGATGGCGATCGCCTTTTCTGGACGGATTGTGTAAGTATTCAAACGGACTTGATATGATTAATTGA
>JBNGCR010000223.1:1649-8756 GCA_050045915.1 Limnospira sp. | reverse complement strand
CTATTAGCTTGGGAATTGATTCCCAAGCGGTCTGGATGTCTCACCCACCGCTCCCTCCGCTCCCCCCGCTCCCCCTGCTCCCTAATACCGACTCCGCTCCCCCCACCGAGCACACCCCACCGAGCACACCCCACCGAGCACACCCCAATTCTCTGCTACCATTGAAAAATTGCAGAACTGGAGATGAACAAACGGTTTACACTCGCCCCCTCGCTCGTCTGATCGAGCAATTCCAACGGCTCCCCGGCATCGGCCCCAAAACCGCCCAGCGACTCGCCCTCCACATTATCAAGCGCCCCGACGAGGAAGTTCAGGCGTTGGCGCGGGCCCTGTTGGATGCGAAAAAGCAGGTGGGGTTGTGTCGGGTGTGCTTTCACCTGTCCGCCGAGCCGGTCTGCGAGATTTGCCGCCACCCGCAGCGCGATCGCGAAACGATTTGCGTCGTCTCGGACTCCCGGGACGTGATCGCCCTGGAAAAAACCCGCGAATATCGGGGATTGTACCACGTCCTCGGGGGCGTGATTTCGCCGATGGACGGCATCGGGCCGGAACAACTCACCGTCCAACCCTTGGTGCGGCGGGTGAACCAGGAAAAAGTCCGGGAAGTGATTATCGCCCTCAACCCCAGCGTCGAAGGGGAAACCACGACTTTGTATTTGGGACAGTTGCTCAAACCCTTTACCCGCGTCACCCGCATCGCCTTCGGTTTGCCGGTGGGGGGGGATTTGGAATATGCGGACGAGGTGACGTTGGCGCGGGCTCTGGAGGGACGGCGGGAGTTGGATTAATGGCGATCGCGCTGGGGTGTGGGGAGGGTAAATTCCCTTTTCATAAGGGTTTAGAGGTTTTTACCCCTTTCCGAAACGGTAAAAACGCTCTTCGCTCACTGCTATAAATACTCGCTCCCGATGCGATCGCGTCCCGGGGAAAACCGCAATAACCGGGCGATTCCTCTCCCCTATTAAATTAATTTAAAAATATTCTCAATTACCCCCGACTTCGAGGGTGAGAATCTCATCTCGTGCTGCCAAATCCGAGGGAGAATAGAAAAATTCTGATTTCGGAATCGAACCGAAAAGATTGCATTGCCTCCCTTTGAACTCAGCTCTCAACTCAGTTGAATCAGAATTTCCGATTTTTATTAACACAAAAAATTATAATTGTCAAGTTAATTTTTGTATAGAATTAAAAAAAGTCAGCACTCAGCATTTTGTTAACTTTTATTACAAATTGTGAAGACGTTTCTTGTCGAATTGTGTCAAATGGACTCAAAAACCGACTATCAGACCCCATTTTCTGATAACAATACTCAATGGTGAAGCCAGCAGGGTTCGCTCTTGCCAAAGGCTGCACCGTTTCACCAGCGAGTCCCGAACTCGCCCATTTCCAATCGATATTGGCCGATCCGGTATAGCGTACTTCTCTTTAAACAGCTTTGGAGCAGAACATCGAGGAACCAACACCCATATGTTTACTTACGTCAAGCCCACCATCAGACATATCAAGCCTGACAACCAGAACGGACGATCGCTTCTGAAAGTCGTCTACATCGTTCTGGAGGCTCAGTATCAGAGCGCCCTATCGGCGGCGGTCCGCGCCATCAACGAAAAGAACCCCAGTTTGGCGATCGAAATCAGCGGCTACCTGATCGAAGAACTCCGCGACCCCGAGAACTACGAGAACTTCAAACAAGATGTGGCCGAAGCCAACGTCTTCATCGCCTCCCTGATTTTCATCGAAGATCTCGCCGAAAAGGTCGTCGAAGCCGTGACGCCGCACCGCGATCGCCTAGACGTCGCCGTGGTCTTCCCCTCCATGCCGCAGGTGATGCGCCTCAACAAAATGGGAAGCTTCTCGATGGCGCAACTGGGCCAGAGCAAGAGTGCGATCGCCCAATTCATGAAAAAGCGGAAGGAAAAATCCGGGTCCTCCTTCCAAGACGGGATGCTGAAACTGCTGCAAACCCTGCCCAAAGTCCTGAAATATATGCCCATCGACAAGGCCCAGGACGCCCGCAACTTCATGCTCAGTTTCCAATACTGGCTCGGCGGTTCCCCGGAGAACCTGGAGAACTTCCTGCTGATGTTGGCTGAAAAATACGTCTTCAAAGGCCAGGAAAAACTCAACTTCGCCGAACCCGTCACCTACCCCGACATGGGGATCTGGCACCCCCTGGCCCCGAAAATGTTCGAGGACGTCACCGAATACCTGAACTGGTACAAAGAGCGGGACGACATCTCCGACGACGCCAAAGATCCCCTCGCCCCCTGCGTCGGTTTGGTCCTGCAGCGCACCCACCTCGTCACCGGGGACGACGCCCACTATGTGGCGATGGTGCAGGAACTCGAAGCGATGGGCGCCCGGGTGCTGCCCGTGTTCGCCGGGGGCCTGGACTTCTCCAAACCCGTGGATGCCTACTTCTGGGATAACCCGCCCAAAGGCATCCCCGCCCAACCCTTAGTCGATATCGTCGTCTCCCTGACCGGATTCGCCCTCGTCGGCGGACCGGCCCGCCAGGATCACCCCAAGGCGATCGACTCCCTGAAGCGGCTGAACCGGCCCTACATGGTCGCCCTGCCGCTGGTGTTCCAAACCACCGAAGAGTGGGAAGATAGCGAACTGGGCCTGCACCCGATCCAGGTGGCGCTGCAAATCGCCATCCCCGAACTCGACGGGGCGATCGAACCGATCATCGTCTCCGGGCGGGACGGGGCCACCGGAAAAGCGATCGCCCTCCAGGACCGCATCGAAGCGATCGCCCAACGCGCCCTCAAATGGGCCAACCTCCGCAAAAAGCCCAAACTCGACAAAAAAGTTGCCATCACCATCTTCAGCTTCCCCCCCGACAAGGGGAACGTCGGGACCGCCGCCTATCTGGACGTGTTCGGCTCCATCTACGAGGTGATGAAAGCCCTGCAGGGCAACGGCTACGACATCCAAGACCTGCCCGGTTCCCCCGCCGAACTGATGCAGCAGGTGATCCACGACGCCGCCGCCCAGTACCAGAGCCCCGAACTCAACATCGCCTACAAGATGTCCGTCGAGCAGTACGAGCGGCTCACCCCCTACTCCGAGCGCCTGCACGAAAACTGGGGACCCCCGCCGGGACACCTGAACACCGACGGCGAGAATTTGTTGGTTTACGGGAAAACCTTCGGCAACCTGTTCATCGGCGTCCAGCCCACCTTCGGCTACGAGGGCGACCCGATGCGCCTGCTGTTCTCCCGGTCTGCGAGTCCCCACCACGGCTTCGCCGCCTACTACACCTACCTCGAACAGGTCTGGGGCGCCGACGCCGTGCTCCACTTCGGAACCCACGGTTCCCTGGAATTCATGCCCGGGAAACAGATGGGGATGTCCGGGGACTGCTACCCCGACAACCTGATCGGCAGCATCCCCAACATCTACTACTACGCCGCCAACAACCCCAGCGAAGCCACCATCGCCAAGCGGCGCAGCTACGCCGAAACCATCTCCTACCTGACCCCGGCGGCGGAAAATGCCGGACTTTACAAAGGGTTGCAGGAACTCAACGAGCTGATCGGCTCCTACCAAACCCTCAAAGATAGCGGTCGCGGGGTGCAGATCGTCAGCACCATCATCGAAAAAGCCCGGATGGTGAACTTCGATCAGGACGTCGCCCTGCCGGAGAAAGACGCGGCGGAACTGACCCAGGAGGAGCGGGATAACCTCGTCGGACAGGTTTACCGGAAATTGATGGAAATCGAGTCCCGGCTGCTGCCCTGCGGGTTGCACGTGATCGGGAAAGCCCCCACGGCGGAAGAGGCGATCGCAACTTTGGTCAACATCGCCAACCTCGATCGCGAAGAGGAAGGCATCCTCAGCCTCCCCCGCATCATCGCCGACAGCCTCGGACGGGATATCGAAGAACTCTACCGCAACAGCAACCAGGGCATCCTCGCCGACGTTGACCTGTTGCAGAAGATCACCGAAGCCACCCGCGCCGCCATCACCGCCCTCGTTCAAGAACGCACCGACGCCGAAGGCCGGGTGTCCAAAGTCTCCAAACTCAACTTCTTCAACATGGGCAAAAAGGAACCCTGGATCGAGAGCCTGCACCAGTCCGGCTACACCCAGGTCGATCCCGAACCCATCAAACCCCTGTTCGAGTATCTGGAATTCTGCCTGCAACAGGTGTGCGCCGACAACGAATTGGGGGCCCTGCTGCGGGCTCTGGAAGGGGAATACATCCTCCCCGGACCCGGCGGCGACCCGATCCGCAACCCCGACGTCCTCCCCACCGGGAAGAATATGCACGCCCTCGACCCCCAGGCGATCCCGACGGTGGCGGCGGTCAAATCCGCCCAGATCGTGGTGGAACGGCTCCTGGAACGGCAAAAGCTGGAAAATGGGGGGCAGTACCCCGAAACCATCGCCGTCGTCCTCTGGGGAACGGATAACATCAAAACCTACGGCGAGTCCCTGGCCCAAGTGATGTGGATGGTGGGCGCCAAACCCGTCCCCGACGCCCTCGGCCGGGTGAACAAGCTGGAATTGATCCCGTTGGAAGAATTGGGACGTCCCCGCATCGACGTGGTGATCAACTGTTCCGGCGTGTTCCGGGATCTGTTTATCAACCAGATGAACCTCCTCGACAAAGCCATCAAAATGGCGGCGGAAGCGGACGAGCCCGCCGAAATGAACTTCGTCCGCAAACACGCCTTGGAACAGGCCAAAGAACTGGGTATCAACCTGCGGCAGGCGGCGACCCGGGTGTTCTCCAATGCCTCGGGTTCCTACGCGGCTAACGTCAACCTGGCGGTGGAAAATAGCACCTGGGAGAGCGAGGCGGAGTTGCAGGAGATGTACCTGAAGCGCAAGTCTTTCGCCTTCAATTCGGACAATCCCGGGATGATGGACGAGAATCGCGAGGTGTTCGAGGCGTCCCTGAAGACGGCGGATGCGACGTTCCAGAATTTGGATTCTTCGGAAATCAGTCTGACGGACGTCTCCCACTATTTCGATTCGGACCCGACGAAAACTATCGCCAGCCTGCGGAAGGACGGCAAGAAACCGGCATCCTACATCGCAGATACTACTACGGCTAACGCCCAGGTGCGGACCCTCTCGGAGACGGTGCGTCTGGATGCGCGGACGAAGATGCTGAACCCGAAATGGTACGAGGGGATGCTCTCCCACGGCTACGAAGGGGTGCGGGAGTTGTCCAAGCGCCTGGTGAATACGATGGGGTGGAGTGCCACCGCCGGGGCCGTTGATAATTGGGTTTATGAGGAAACTAACGAAACCTTTATCAAGGATGAGGCGATGCAGCAGCGGTTGATGAATCTCAACCCCCACTCGTTCCGCAAGATGGTGACCACCCTGTTGGAAGTCAATGGCCGCGGCTACTGGGAAACCAGCGAGGACAATCTCGATCGCCTGCGGGAGTTGTACCAGGAGGTTGAAGATCGCATCGAGGGGATCGAGTAATCCCGCCGGGGGAAATTCTCCATTTCCCCCGCCTCCCCGGAAATTTTAAGGGCAGTTTTAGAATTGGCGATTCATTTGCGATCGCCTGCAAACTCGCCCTTTCTTCTATTTTGCGGTATCATTTTTCGACACCCGGCACCTCACACCCGACTCCCGACACCCGCACCCGTCACAAGCTCCATCGTCCGGTTTGACGGGAATTGAAGTGAACTGGTGTATGCTGTATCCTTAGCGTTTTGTGCCAATCGGCGCAAAAGCCGACGGTGCCAGAGGATGGGGCGGTTGGGTCTCCGGTCGCGATCGCACCCCATTCCCCGATCCCCAATTGGCAAATTCACGGAATTATAGGGGATGCACTTGTCGATTGCCGAGGCATCTGTGTTAGAACAGCCATCAGAACGACAAGATCGCCCACTGAAACTGATTTTGGAGGTAGATTCCAATGAATAAAGAACAACTCGTTCAAGAAACATCCATCAAGGCTAACGTCACCAAGAAACAGGCCGATGCCATTATCTCCGCCATCTGCGACTGCATCATGGATGCCGTCGCCGACGGCGAAAAAGTCACCCTCGTCGGCTTCGGTTCCTTCGAGGCGCGGCACCGCAAGGCCCGGGAAGGCCGCAACCCCAGCACTGGGGAACCTATGACCATCCCCGCCACCACCGTCCCCGCCTTTTCGGCCGGGAAAGCCTTCAAAGAAAGGGTGGCCAACGGGGCGGACGAAGACGCCGCTTAGAAGGCAGGACGGGGCCGGGGTGCGATCGCCCCTTATAACCCCGTCTTGTTTTTTCCGATACCCCCAATCCCGCGCCGGAGTCAAACTGTGGCGTGGGATATTCGCTCTGAAATTGATAATTATCAATTATCAATTATCAATTATCAATTATCATGGGATTCAGCTTAGACAACATCGTTCCCTGGGGGCGCAGTTTTGACGAGTACCTGCAAATGTTCGCCCTCACCGCCGATGAGTTGAACGACACCCACCTCGACTGTGCGGGGGGGCCAGCCAGTTTTAACGCGGTGATGGCCCGCCGGGGACGTTCGGTCATATCCTGCGATCCGATTTATCAATTTTCCCCAGAACAAATTCGCGATCGCATCCGGGAAACCTACCCCGTCATCCTGGAACAACTGCGAAATAACGCCGGGGACTACATTTGGACGAAGATGCGATCGCCCGAACATCTCGGAGACATCCGGATGGCGGCGATGGACGAATTTTTGGCGGACTTCCCCCAAGGAGTCGCGGCGGGACGCTACATCGATGCCGAATTGCCGGATCTGCCCTTCAATTCACAGCAATTCGATCGCGCCTTATGCAGCCATTTTCTATTCTCTTACGGCGATCGTCTCTCGGAAGACTTCCACCGCCAATCTATCCTCGAATTGTGCCGCGTGGCGCGGGAAGTGCGTCTCTTTCCCCTAGTGACAATCTCCGGCGAAACCCCCCCATTTTTGGAATCGCTGATCGCGGAATTGGCGGGACGCGGATACGCCGCCGACATCCGAACCGTCCCCTACCAGTTCCAAATCGGCGGCAACCGGATGTTGAAAATTTATCCGGCGGCGTGAGGAATGGGCGTCTGGGCTCAAGCCCAACAGAAAGAAACCGGGTTTCTAGAAGGGTTTTGGGTTCCCCACTGAGATATT
>JBNGCR010000223.1:0-1549 GCA_050045915.1 Limnospira sp. | reverse complement strand
AAGAAACCGGGTTTCTAGAAGGGTTTTGGGTTCCCCACTGAGATATTAGTAGAAACCCGGTTTCTAGAGTTATCGGATTTTGGCTTGACTTTTTCTCCGAATTGACATACCATAACAGCATGGGAAAATGTGCCGCCATATAATGGTGTTCCGGGGAGTCAGAAACCGGGTTTCTAGAAGGGTTTTGGGTTCCCCGCCGAGATATTAGTAGAAACCCGGTTTCTAGAGATTAAATATTAATCGGATGTCAGAGCAGGGGTACGATCGCTCGTTTTGGCGGGTTCCGGGGTTCTCGAACTGTTTCCGAGGGAGTTCGCCAGGACTAGGAAAATGAGTGCGATCGCACAAAATCCGATCAAGCTATCCACCGGATCGAATAGCAGTTCTCGCCGCATCTTTTGGCCGCAAAAGGAACAGTACACCCAGCCGCCCCGTTCTTCGCGGGTACAGGGGAGCGATTCCAAGTTTTTCATTTCTTTGTAAGGGCAGATAATCATTATAACCTCTTTTGGTGTAAAAAACAATGAAACCGCCCGGTTGAAATGGGCGGTTTTCGGTGTGGCTACGTTCAATCCGTGGGGATGATGAGCATCATATTATTGCTGAGAATTTCGAGAGCGATCGCACTTTCTCCGAGTTCTTGCCCCATGCGATAGGAAACCCGCAGCATGGCGGTCAGGTGCCGCCGCAAAACGTCGGCGGTCATAAAGGATTTGACGAGAACGATGGGTTCTGGAACCCAAGTTTTATCGACGGGATTGAGCCAATTGCCATCGGAAAAGGTGGCGTTGTAACCCCCGGCGGGTCGCGTCAACTCCTCGATAAAGCTTTTGGATTGGGCATATTTTGCAGCCGGAATGTGCCAGCGGACGGCGTAGGGAAGGGTATCGAGGCGGATTTGGGAAGCGGCGATCGCATTTTCCACCAGCGGATATAACGGGCCGTTTTGTGCGATCGTTCCATTGGGAATGACATGGGGGAGAATGTTGGAAATGTGTTCCATGACTTCGCGTTTAATTCGATAGTTACAGTTTGGCAATTTCGAGATGATATGAGAAGAGCTTTTGTCGTTTATTCTTAATGGTTTGTCGCGCCACGTCGCATCATGTCGCGGGATGTCGCGGGATGTCGCAGGATGTCGCCCAATCCCTCGGCAACCCTGGACACTGCCGGAAAACAGAATTTAGAATGGGAACAAATTAACCGCGCTGCACAGAGGTATAATATGGAAGCCTTCAATATCAGGGTTATCGAAGCGATGGAGATTCCCGAGCAATACGAAGCGGATTTTTTGCGTGATATTGCGGATAAACTCGGTCTGCAATTTCCCCATGACAGTATATTCACGGAGCGACTGGCCAAGGATAACCTCGAATCCGATTGGCTCGGCATTGCGAAATCGCTCAACCCAAACGTGACCGAAGAGGAAGAGCGATTGAAACTGGCAGAGAATACGAGGAAAACTTGGAGTAAGGAAATCTGCAACACCTTGAAGCAGTCGGGATTCACCTACGAACCCAATACAAAAAAACTCTGGCTGTCGGCGCGG
>JBNGCR010000222.1:0-8774 GCA_050045915.1 Limnospira sp. | reverse complement strand
GAGGAAGCCGAGGAAGCCGAGGACGACACCTCCCCAGAACCCTCCCCCCCGGCAACTCCCGTCCCCCCGGAAACTGTCATCCCCCACCGAGCCCCCACCTACAAAATCGAAACCATCCGGGTGGCCACCCGCAACCTGGACGGGCTGATGACCCAAACCGGGGAGCTGACCGTCACCAAAACCCGCATCGCCCACCGGCTGGCCGAAATCGAAGAACTGACCAATTTGTGGGAAGAGTGGAGTCGGGACGCCTTCATCAACCGGTTCGCCCTCCACGACCTCGACGTCCGGGACGGTTCCCCCGGTGACAGCGGAGTGATGGGACAACTGCAAAGTTACCACCAGCGATCCATCGACCGCCTCGATCGCTTCGGGCGCTTGGTCAACCAGGTGCGAACCTCCATCTACGAGGACATGGCTCGTCTGGAGCTGATTTCCGACGAACTCGAAGAGGGTGTCCGCACCCTGCGGCTGTTGCCCTTATCCACGATCTTCAACCTGTTTCCCCGCATGGTGCGGGATCTGGCACGGGAGCAGGGCAAACAGGTGGAGTTGGTCGTCGAAGGGGGGCAAACCCGGGCCGACAAGCGGATTCTGGAGGAGATGAAAGATCCCCTCATGCACATTTTGCGGAATGCCATCGATCACGGTATCGAATCCCCGGAAGTTCGGGAGCGACGGGGAAAGCCGGCTACGGCGATTATCCGCTTGAGCGGCTACCAGACCGCCACCAGCGTCATCATTGAGGTGAGCGACGACGGCCGGGGGTTGGATCTCGAACAGATCAAACGGACGGCCGTCAAACGGGGAATCTGCCAGCCCGAAGAATTGCCGGGAATGACTCCGACTCAAATTCAGGCTTTGATTTTCACCCCCGGTTTTTCCACCCGCAGTTTCGTGACGGAAGTTTCCGGGCGGGGTGTGGGGATGGATGTGGTTCGCACCAATGTGGAACGGCTCAAAGGGTCGATCCGGGTGGACTCGACGGCGGGGCGGGGGTGCGCGTTCCGTATCCAATTGGGGACGACCCTGGCGACGGCCCACGTCCTGCTCGTGGCGGTGGACGGGATTTCCTACGCCATCCCGGTGGAGTTCGTCCAGACGACCCAACTCGTGAGCGATGCCAGCATTTTCGCGATCGAAGGGCAAGATACGATCCTGTTTGAAGATCAGCCGGTTTCCGTGATGCCCCTGTCGGAGTTGCTGGAATTGCAGCCCGATGCTGGGAAAAGCGACAGGCCGCATCGGGAGGCGACGATGGCGGGGGACACGGGAGCCCCGAACCGATCGCGGGAGCAGCCGCAGGACGATTATTTGCCCATTTGGGGGCAGGTAGCCTCCCCATCGGGCCCGAACTCGCGTCGGGCCGCAGAGTCTCGATCTTGTATCATTTTAAGAATGGGAGAAGAGCGATTGGGTTTATTTGTGGATGCCCTGATCGACGAACAAGATGTCGTCCTCAAACCCCAAAGCCAACTGTTGCGACGGGTGCGGAATGTGGCCGGCGCGACGATCCTCGGCACCGGGGAAGTCTGCATGGTGTTGAATCCCCAAGACCTGATCCGTTCGGTGCGAAAGCGGTGGGGGTCTTCGGCTTCGGTGGTGGCGGTGGCGGTCGGGGAGTCGGACGGCGATCGCGATCGCAAGTCGGTCATCCTGCTGGTGGAAGATTCGATCGCCACCCGCACCCAAGAAAAGCGCATTTTGGAGGCGGCGGGCTACGAGGTGGTGACGGCGGTGGACGGACTCGACGGATTCAACAAGCTCAAAAGCCGGCCCTTCGACGCGGTGATCTCGGACGTGCAGATGCCCAACTTGGACGGCTTCGGGTTGACGGCGAAAATTCGCGAGCATCGGGAGTACAGCGAGTTGCCGATCATTTTGGTCACTTCTTTGGCCTCCGACGAGGACAAGCGACGGGGGGCAGAAGCGGGCGCCAATGCGTACATCACCAAGGGGTCGTTCAATCAGGACATCTTGTTGCAAACCCTGAGCCGATTGGTTTGACAGTCATCCCGGACAGATTCAAGAGTCCGGTCTGAACAGAGAAGTCAGGAGTCAGGAGTGAGAGGTTTTTCTCTTTTGTCTTGTCTATTTTCTCTCCTATCTTCTCAAACAGGGCGGTTTCATTCTCAGCTAAAAATTGTCGTGGGTGACGAGGAAAACCGTTGATGGGAGACAGGAGCAAGGTTTTTTTTCGGTTAAAAATACCTTTGTATTCTGAAAAATATCCCTCTGCTCCCTCTGCTCCCCCTACCATTTTTCGGGGGAAAATGAAACGGTCTTGCTCTTCTCAAGGGGTAATACTGTTGACTGTTGACTGTTGACTTTTAACTTTTATAACAATCGCCAAGGCGGTTAAGACCGATCTTCCGACTCCCGATTCCCGACTCTCGACTCCCTTTCTACCATCGCCATGTCCTAACCGTTCCGTCTGTTGTTATAAAACCCACTGACTCTAAATTCTATGGCCATTCGCGTCGTGCTGGTGGAGGATTCACCAGTTGCCCTGATCATTCTCAAACGCATTTTGGCGACTTCCAAGGAGATCGAGGTCGTCGCGACGGCTCGCAGCGGGACAGAAGCCCTGGCGTTAATTCCTCAAGTGCAACCCGACGTGATTTGTACGGATTTGCATATGCCCCAGATGGACGGCCTGGAGTTCACCCGGGAAGTGATGGCGAAGTTTCCGAAGCCAATTCTGGTGATTAGCGCCTCGGTGCAGGCGGAGGATACTTACAACGTATTTCAACTGTTGAATGCGGGGGCTGTGGATGTGTTTCCGAAGCCGAAAACCGGCTTGGCTTCAGATTACGAAGGTGCCGGACAGGAACTGATCCGCAAAATTAAAGTTCTGGCGGGGGTGAAGGTGTTCACCAAACACCGGCGGGACGGCGCGGTGGTTTCTGTCCCCAGAAACACCGGATCTCCGGCGTCGGGGCGGATGCGTCCTTCCCCCGCCCCGGCCTCGGTTTCCCCCGTCCAGATGTCGCAGAAGCCGCGATCGGATCTCGTCCGGGTGGTGGCGATCGGGGCTTCGACTGGGGGTCCCCAGGCGCTGCATACGATTTTGACCCAGTTTCCGTCCCGGTTTCCTGTCCCCATCCTCTGCGTGCAGCATATCAGCGAGGGCTTTTTGCAGGGGTTGGTGAGTTGGTTGGATTCTCAATGTTCTTTGCCGGTGCAAATTGCCCGGGCCGGGGAACTGCCCCGAGGGGGAACGGTCTATTTTGCCCCGGAAGGGCGACATCTGGAATTCGATCGCAACGGCCGGTTTTTGTACTCTTCCTCGCCGCCGCTGGGGGGACACCGGCCTTCAGTCACGGTCACGTTTAATGCGGTCGCCCGGTTTTACGGGAGTCACTGCCTGGGGGTGCTGCTCACGGGCATGGGGCGGGACGGGGCGGACGGCATGGCAACGATCGCCCAAAGTGGCGGGGTGACGGTGGCCCAGGATGAGGGGTCCTGCGTGGTGTTCGGGATGCCGCGGGAGGCGATCGCCCTGGGGGCCGCCCGCTACATTCTGCCCGTGGGGGCGATCGCGACCCTGCTGTTGAATTCCGTCAAACTCTAATTGCTCCCCGACACCGGGGATGTCAATTTTTAACATTCAAAACCGATTCGATCGTCCGGCACAACTTCTCGGCGTCGAACGGCTTGGTCAGATATTCGGTTGCCCCCGCCAGCCGCCCCTGGACTTTATCAAAGGCGCCGTCCCGGGCTGTGAGCATAATAATTGGGAGGGCTTGAAATTGGGGGATGCTGCGGATCGTCCGGCACAGTTCCAGGCCGTCTATCCCCGGCATGGACACATCCAACAACAGGACCGAAACCTTGTTGTGATAGATGATGGACAGCGCGTCCACGGCATTGTCGGCGACCAGAACTTTGTAGGTGTCGGCGAGGGCTTGTTTGACCAAACCCTGCATCACCGTACTGTCGTCTACGGCCAGGACGGTCGGTTGTAAACTTGGATTGACAGACATCGATTGAGTTTCCCTCCGTGACGCAGCCCGCTCGGACTCACAATTGAGTTCTACTATTAGTGTAGATCGATGTCAGAACGTCGAATCGACCCGCGACAACTGTAAATTTTTGATGCCAGATTGTTTTTTGGGCGGCCCCCGATTGAAAAAAGGCGCCCGCCGCCTGAGTTTCAGAGTCATTCGATGTCCCAACTACCCGGGCGACTGCTATGGCGCTGCGTGCAGGTAATGGGGAATGGGGAATCGGGAATCGGGAATCGGGAATCGGGAATGAAATCAGCTTTATATAGCAACCGCCAGGGTAGTTAGGACAGCCGAAAATCCCGAAACCTCCCAATTATGGGCTGTTAATATCAGATAACGGTTCCCTTTCCCGGCCAGCTTTTGTCCGTTTGGGCAATTGCTACGACCCACAAAAATTGTCAAATTCCCGTCAATTTGATCGGTCAAAAATCGAGAAGTTTGCCCCTCCTGCCATGAGCAGGGTGAAATCCATTTTCACCGGGACGAACTGTCGGGTTCCGCCCAATCTTTCATCGGGTCAAAGTCCCGGTTCAATTCGGTCATGAAAATCCAGTCAAATCTCGTCAAAAAAATTAACAAACTTTCATTCCCTTGAGAACGGCGACATCCCGCTTCCCGTTGCCGATCCGAGAAATTTCCTCCCCCCATTGGAGGAGGGCGACCAATTTCCACTGTAAAGTCCGGTGAAAATTTTGAAAGGACGGCTCCGGGCTTTGTTAAGATTGAATTAAGGACAATTGTGGCGCGACACTGTAGACCTCGGGCCAGTCATTTGAGATCGCCAGCGAGTTAAAAATCGATGTAGATATCCTGCAGTTCCTCCAAGGGAGGGATCGCGAAAAAAATCCTCTCTATCCCATCTATTTGACGCGGAACCCAATTGGTGCCAGCCGATCCCCTCCCTTGGGGAATTACTCCGTGACAGTACAATTTCAGGTAAAACTATGTCCAGACTGGATGGTCGAGTTCTCTCTCACATCGTCGGTACCCAGCCCGACATCTCCTTTAACGATTTAACTCGCATCGCGGCCCACATCGCCCAAACACCCATTGCCCTGATCAGTTTCATGGACACTTCGCACCAGTGGTTGAAAGCGCAAACGGGCCTTGAGGGCGACGCGGACAGTTATTTAGATTTTTGCGCCCGGGCGGCGCGACTCCATCAACCTTCAGCCGACGACAAAAAAAACGCCGACGGAACCGCCACAGTTCCCGAACCCATCGTCATCGAAGACCTGCGGCAAAACCGACAACTCGCCACCCACCCCCTCGCCCAGGCCGACCCGGCGATCGCATTTTACCTGGGGATTCCCATTGTCGCCCCCCAGGGCATCCAGATCGGGATGCTTTCCCTGATGGATTACCGCCCCCGTCACCCCTCCGCCGAGGAAATCCTTGCCCTGCAAACCCTCAACCGGCAAGTGTTCAGCCAGCTCGACTGTCACCGGCAACTGCTCAACCTGCAGAGCAAATTGAGTGCGATCGAAACCATCATCCGGGAACGGAAACAAATTTGGGACATCGTCCGCCAGGAACGGGACTTCGTGAACGGAGTTTTGGATACCATTAGCGCCCTGGTGGTGGTGATCGACCCCCAAGGCCGGATCGTGAGATTCAATCAAAGCTGCGAACAACTGACGGGCTATCGGGCCGCCGAAGTGGAGGGGTTGTATCTCCAGGATTTGGGACTCTCCATTTTCAGCGAAGAGTGGGAAGTGTTCGATTGGGGGTTGGATGCCGTCGAATTCGACGAGCCGCCCAAACGGCGCAGCGGCGAGCAAATGTCGGGCCTCAGCGTCGCCCAATTTCCCAAGCAGTGCGAGAATTACTGGAGCGGATCCGACGGTTCCTGCCACGCCATCGCCTGGTCCAACAGCGCCATTGTCAACCCGGACGGTTCCCTGCGCTACATCCTGGGGAGCGGCATCGACATCACCAACCGCAAGCAGTCCGAAGAGATGCTGCGGTTGCTCGAACGGGCGATCGCGGCCAGCCCCAACGGCATCGTCATTTCCGAGAAAACGGCGGACGACGCTCCGATCATCTATTGCAACACAGCCTTTGAACGGCTGACCGGATATCGCAAAACTGAAGTTCTCGGGCGCAACTGCCGGTTTCTCCAGGGACCCGAAACCGACCCGCAGGCGGTGGCCGAAATTCGGGAGTCCCTCAGCCAAGAGCGGGCCGCTCAGGTGACGTTAAAAAATTACCGCAAAGACGGCACTCCGTTCTGGAACGAGCTGGCCATTTCCCCCGTCCTCGACTCCCGGGGGCGGCTCACCCACTTCATCGGCATCCAAACCGACATCACCGAACGCAAACTCTCGGAAGATGCCCTGCGGGAAAGCGAGGCCCGCTACCGCCTCCTGGCCGACCACGCCACGGACTTGATTTCCCGGCACGACGCGGAGGGGATTTACCGGTACGCTTCCCCGGCCTCCCGGGCGCTGCTGGGCTACGAACCGGAAGAACTGGTGGGACGTTCGGCCTACGAGTTTTTCCACCCGGAGGACGTCGATCGCATCAAAAAATCCCACCAAATCCTGCTCGACACCTCCGACGTGGATACGGTCAGCTACCGGGTGCGGCGGCGCGACGGCACGTTCATCTGGTTTGAAACCACCTCCCACAGCCTCCGCGACCCGGAAACGGGCCAGATCCAGGAAATCGTCTCCATCTCCCGGGACATCACCGAGCGCAAACAGGCCGAAGATGTCCTGTTAGAGCGATCGCACCTGTCCCTGTTGGAGGCCGAAGTCGGCAAGGCTCTCGGCCACGGTGGCACCATCTCCGCCATCCTCAACCGCTGCGCCAAGGCGATGGCTCAATATCTGCGGGTCGATGGGGTGTCCATGTGGACCCTCGACCCCCACACCAACCAACTTGAACGGCAGGCGTCTGAGGGAATCAGCACCCTAAGAACTCCCGCCCCCCCCACGAGTCCCCCCCCATTGACCCCCCGTCGCGGGGATTACGAACCGTCCTCCCAAACCCTGGAACTGCCGCTGGTGGTGGAGGGGCGGTTGATGGGGATGATGGCAATCTATAGCGCCACCCCCCTGTCCCCCCAAGTCCGGGATGTCCTGGGCTGGATCGCCAATGCGATCGCGGTGGGGGTCGATCGCGTCCGGGCTCGGGAAGAACTGCAGAGCCGCCGGGAGGCCCTACTGTTCCGGCTGGCCAATCAAATTCGCAATTCCCTCGATATCGATACCATTCTGGGAACGGCGGTCAACGAGATCCGCAGCGTGTTGCAGATCGACCAGTGCCATTTTCTCTGGTATCTGCCTACCCACCCCGACCAACCCAACTTCGCCATCACCCACGAAGCCCGAGATCCGCAACTCTCGGAGGTGTTGGAAGACTATCCCCCCGAAAAAATCGGCTGGCTGGCGGCTAGAATTAACAACCGCGAAACCGTCCAGGTGAACGACCTCAAGGACACGGCGGTTCTGGACGAGACGACCCGAAAATTTTTGAGCGAAGCGGGTATTTCCTCCGAGATCCTGCTGCCTTTGGAAACGCGGTCGGGGCAGCGGGGGGCCGTGGTGTGCAACCAATACCACCACCCCCGGGATTGGATGGCCAGCGACGTGGAATTGCTGCGGGCGGTGGTGGACCAATTGGCGATCGCGATCGACCAGGCGGAACTCTACGCCCAGACCCGGGCTGCCGCCTTGGCTGCCCAGACCCAGGCTTTCCACCTCAGCGAGGCCCTGCAGGACCTCCAGCAAAAAGAATCCCAACTCATCCAGAGCGAAAAAATGTCGAGTTTGGGGCAGATGGTGGCGGGGGTGGCCCACGAAATCAACAACCCCGTCAACTTCATCTACGGCAACCTCACCTACGCCCGGGACTACACCCAGGATCTTCTCGACCTGGTGGAACTCTACCAGGAGGAGTACCCGGAACCGAAGGAGGTGATCCGGGAGCGGATCGACGAAATCGACCTTGATTTTCTGGTGGAAGATTTGCCGAAGATCCTGTCATCGATGGAAATGGGGGCCGATCGCATCCGCCAAATCGTCGTCTCCCTGCGGAATTTCTCCCGCCTCGACGAAGCGGAAATGAAGCCGGTGGACATTCACGAGGGCATCGACAGCACCCTGCTGATCCTGCAAAACCGCCTGAAAGCCAAAGGCAGCAATTCCGGCATCCAACTGATCAAAGAATACGGGGAACTGCCCAAGGTGGAATGTTACGCCGGACAGCTCAACCAGGTGTTCATGAATATTCTCAGTAATGCGATCGATGCCCTGGACAACCAACCAGACCCGCGCACCATCACCATCACCACCGAAGTCGTCTCCAGCGAAACCCCGGCCAAGCTCGTTTCCCTCCCCTCCAACGGTTTGCCCGCCGAGGGACTTCGGGCCGGCACCGCCCAGAACCCCCCCGCTTCCCAACCGGCTCAGGTGTCAATCCGCATCAAAGATAACGGGCCGGGAATCAGCGAAGATGTAAAAAACCGCCTGTTCGACCCGTTCTTCACCACCAAACCCGTGGGAAAAGGCACGGGACTCGGACTCTCGATCAGTTACCGCATCGTGGTGGAAAAACACGGCGGCGTCCTCAAATGTCTCTCCCGGCTCGGAGAAGGCTGCGAATTTTGGATTCAGATCCCCGTGCAGCCACCGCCGGAACTCAGGAATTAGGGAGTCGGGAGTCGGGAGTCGGGAGTCGGGAACGGACTTGATCTGACTGACTAGAGCGATTGACAAGGTGGTTAGTTACAACAGTTATGCTCCAACCGAGTCCACGCAA
>JBNGCR010000221.1:0-8783 GCA_050045915.1 Limnospira sp. | reverse complement strand
ATAGGTAATAGGTAATAGGTAATAGGTAATAGGTAATAGGTAATAGGTAATAGGCAATAGGCAATAGGCAATAGGCAATAGGCAATAGGAGCTGGCTCCATTACTGCCTCCGCTTGACCGTTGCCTTCCTCTGCCTCCTCCGCTTCCTCCGCCCCCATCAGGGCGGGGACAGGGGTTTGGACAGGAACAGGCGCCGGGGTTGGCTGAAGAACAGGGAATCCCAGCCGGAACTGACCTCTTCGAGGCGATAACCGGCTCGAAAATAGAGTTGTCGGGCTTGGTTGTTATTTTCGAGGACGTGGAGGTGCAGGGAGGAAAAGCCCCATTGCAGGGCGGTTTGTTCGCAGCGGGTCAGGAGTGCTTGGGCCACACCCCGGCGTCGGAAACTGGGGTGGACGGCTAAATTGGAAAGGTAGGGGTAGCGATCGCCCATAGACCAGGGGGAAGACGATCGCAGACCCATTTCCACCGTCCCGAGCAACTGTTCCGTTGCGTTGGGGGGGAGGGGGCCGAGGAGCGATCGGGATTTCGGGATCGTCGCCACCAGACAGGCGTAGTAGCCGGAGGCAGAGGATAGGCGATTCCGCAGGTCTTCGTAAATGCCGAGGCGAAAAATCGGGTACATCAAACCGGCCAGTCCGGCCCGGGAGTGAAAGCTCTCCGCCAGGATCTCGGTCAGTCGGGGTAAGTCGGCCGGGGTGGCAGCCCGAATGTTCAGGGGAGAATCCCTGAACGCACCGCCGGCATCATCTCGTTTGTGAGTCGTTGAGGTCAAGAAGAATGGCTCCACGATTCCAAGCCAACTTCTTTACACTTTACCCGATCTGGAGAAAACGGGCGACAACAATTTGCGCGGAAGTCATTAAAGGTAAAATAGAGGGATGCATTGGACACTGCAATCTACACGCTTGCGAGTCATCGGGTGAAGCCCGGTTCCCCGCGATCCGTTCAGCTTCCGAAACGGGTTGAGTCCCATCCTCATTGCCGGTCGATTTGAGTCCGGTTCGAGAATTGTGATCGCCGCCGCGGTCGGACTGTCGCTCCCGATGCAGAGAATGGCGATCGGCGGGGGTTCAGGTTTCACCCCGATCGCGGACGGGTGAGAATATGATTGACGATAGGAGTGCATCATGAGTTCGAGGCGGGCTGGCCGTCAAATCTCGCCAACGAGCGCGATCGTCGATTTGCTAATTTTAACGAATGGCACAATCTCAACTGAGGAACAGTTCATGGGAAGGAACGGATTTGGGGATTCGGGCGTCGCTCCCGACCGGATTGCCGGATATCTGAATCGATTAAACAAGTGATGTAGAAGATGAATCGGTGAAGCTGAATCCCTGTTGAATCCGACCCGGGCCTTCTCATCTGCGAACCCGATTTCATTAGCCCTTGCAGCAGGAGAGCGGTGCATGAATTCCTCCAAAAAAAAATTGAAGCCGACCATTTTAGTGGTTGATGACGAACCGGATAATTTGGATTTACTGTACCGCACCTTCCACCGGGAATTTAAAGTTCTGAGGGCAGAAAGTGGACCGGCCGCGCTAAAGATTTTGGAAGAAGTGGGGGAGGTGGCGGTGATCATCTCTGACCAGCGGATGCCCTACATGAGCGGGACCGAGTTCCTGAGCCTGACGGCGACCCGATATCCCGACTCCATCCGCATCATCCTCACCGGCTACACCGACGTCGAAGATCTCGTCGAAGCCATCAACGCCGGGAAGGTGTTCAAATACGTCACAAAACCCTGGAAGGCCGACGAACTCATGGCGATCGTGCGGCAGGGGTTGGAAACCCACAACGTCCTGAAATCCCGCACGGAAGAACTCCGCCGGGCCCTGCAACAGGAATCCCTGCTCTACGCCGTCACGAACACGATCCGCTCGGCCCCCAACTCCCAGGAAATGCTACAGCGGATCGTGGAAAGCGTCGGCCAGATGCTCGAGGTCAGCTACTGCATCCTACAGCCGTTCCAGGACGGGGAGTGGATGGACGAGTGGTTCGCCTACGAGGCCTCGGGGGAACATCAAATTCCCCTCGAACGGCACCGTTCAGAGTTCCGGTCCCTGGTGTGGGAAACGACGGAGGTGGAGACGATCCCCGACTCGGAAGCGGAAGACTTTCAGAGGAAAGATTCCCCCGAATGGCGGCACCGCCGGGAAGTGTATGCCCGGGCCAACATTCGCTCCAGCTTGCTTGTCCCCCTGTACTACCGGGTCGAACTGACGGCGGTTTTGGCTCTGCACCAGTGCAACCGACCCCGCACTTGGCTCGACCACGAAGTGCAACTAGCCGTCACCGTCGCTGACCAGGCGGCTCTAGCCCTTTCCCAGGTGCGGGCTTACGAGCAGGTGCGGGAACTGGCTCGTCGCGAGGCCCTGGTCAACACCATCACCAACGCCATCCGGTCTAGCCTGGAACCGCAAAAGATCTTCGCCGCCATCACGCAGCAACTCGGCGAGGCTTTGAATGTGGACGGGTGCGCCCTGTCGCTGTGGACGCCAAAGGACGAGTATGTGCAGTGCGTGGGGCTTTACGATGCCGACGCGAAGGAGGCGGTGGCCGGTCAGATCGAAGAAGAAAAGGGGGCGGACGAATCGGAGGAGTTGGAGGAGTTGCCCCAGTCGGCGGTCCCTATCAGCGGCAACCCCGTGTTGCAGGAGTTGATCCGGACTCGGAAGCCGGTGGCGATCGCGGATCTGAGCCAACAGCCCGATTGGAACCTGACGGAAATGCCGCTGCGATCGCCCTCCAAAGCCCTGCTGGTGGTCCCCCTGCTGTTGGACGGGGAAATTATCGGCAGCATCTCCCTGCGGCAAAATCAAAAAATTCGCCACTGGCAGCCCTCGGACATCAATTTGGTGGAGGTGGTGGCGGCCCAGGCGGCTTTGGCTGTGCAGCAGGCCCGCCTCTACCAAAAAACCCGCCAGCAGGCCGATCGCCTCCTGGAGGCCGATCGCCTGAAAACGGAATTTTTCCAAAATATTTCCCACGAATTCCGCACCCCTTTAACCCTGACCATCGGCCCGCTGGAATCCGCCATCAACCAACAGCAGGATCTCCCCTACGAACAGGCCAAAATTGTCCTGCGGAACTCCCGCCGCCTGCTGCGGTTGGTGAATCAACTGTTGGATTTGCAGCGGTTCGATGCCGGACGGATGCAGCCAAGTTTCCGGCCCTGCGATTTGGTGGAATTTTGCCGCCAGACGGTGGAATCGTTCAAACCTTATTGCGATCGCAAAAACATCCGCCTCGTCACCCACCTGCAGCAGTGCCCCCAAGTCTACCTCGACCTCGATCGCTTCGATAAAGTCCTCTACAACCTGCTCTCCAACGCCATGAAATTCACCCCCGCCGGAAAGACGATCGCGGTATCGTTGGAACAGCAGGGAAACTACTGCCGCCTCCGGGTTCGGGACACGGGCATCGGCATCCGCCCCGAACAAATTCCCTACCTGTTCGAGCGCTTCCGCCAAGCCGAGGGGTCGGCCAACCGCTCCTACGAGGGCAGCGGTTTGGGACTGGCTTTGGTGAAAGAGTTGGTGGACCTCCACCACGGGCAAATTACCGTGGATTCCGAGTACGGGAAAGGCACGACGTTCACCCTCTGGCTGCAACTCGGTAGCTTCCACCTGCCGCCGGAACAGGTGATCGAAATTCCCGCCGAATTCGACACCCGCCGCGCCGCCGTCGAGTTGGCTGACGTGGAGGTGGATTTGCCGGATGTGATTGAGGAACCCGAAGATATCCCGGAAGTGTTGGTTCCCGAGGAAGAGTTGCAGTCCAATACCATTTTGGTGGTGGACGACAATCCGGATTTGCGCCGCTACGTCTCGATGATGTTGCAGCAGGCGGGATTTAATGTGGTGTTGGCGAACAACGGGGCGGATGGGTTCAAGAGGGCTCAAATCTACCATCCCGACGTGATCGTGACGGATTTGATGATGCCGCAGGTGTCGGGGTTGGAGTTGATTCGGATGATCCGGGAGGACAAGGAATTGAAGGGGACGCCGATGATTTTGCTGACGGCGAAGGCGGACGAGGACACCCGCATTGAGGGGGTGGAGCGGGGGGCGGATGCCTACGTTTCCAAACCGTTCAACGATCGCGAGTTGATCGCCGAGGTGCGGAATTTACAGGCGTTGAAGACCGAGGAGCGCCGGGTCGCCCATTTGAACAAGTACCTCACGGAGTCGGTGCTGCGGCGGTTCCTGCCCGAGTCGATGGTGCAGAAGGCGGCGGCGGGGGATCTGACCCTGGATTTACGCCCGGAACCGAAGTTGATCACGATTTTATTTAGCGATATCGTCGGGTTTACGCAGATGTCGAATGCCCTGCAATCTGAGGGGGTGGCGGAGTTGCTCAACGAGTATTTGGCGGAGATGACCCGGGCTGTATTCGAGAATGAGGGGACCGTGGATAAGTTCGTCGGGGACGCGGTGATGGCTCTGTACGGGGCGCCGGAGGAGATGAGTCCCGAGGAGCAGGTGGCGCGGGCGATCGCGACGGCCCGGAAGATGTTGCAATACCTGGAACGACTGAACCAAGGCTGGCAGGAACGGGGGTTAATCGGCGCCAACGGCGTGCCGCCGGTGCGGTTTAGATGCGGGATTCACCAGGGGATGGCTGTGGTGGGGATGTTCGGTTCCCGGGAGCGATCGGACTTCACCGCGATCGGGCCTTCGGTGAATATCGCCGCCCGCCTGCAGGAGGCGACGGCCCCGAACAGCATCATGGTGTCGGCGGAGGTGGCCGAATATATCCGGGATGAGGAGATCCTGAAGCGGGAGGCGATCCGGCTCAAGGGCATCGACGAGCCGATGATGACGTTCGTGCTCGGCTCGAAAGTCCGGCGGGCGCTGGATACGGCCTGAGTACCCCCCTCTCAAAATTTTTTGTGTGGAGATCTTGGCATTTGATTTTTTTGTGTGTTATAGTGGTCTAGTGCCAATTTGCGGGCGTAGTTTAGTGGTAAAACCTTAGCCTTCCAAGCTAATGATGGGGGTTCGATTCCCCCCGCCCGCTTTTTGAGATTGAGGGAGTAGGGAGTAGGGAGTAGGGAGTAGGGAGTCGAGTTTTTCCCATTCCTCTAGACTCTACCTATTGCCTGTTGCCTATTCCCTATTGCCTCTCTTTAGAGCCTCTGTCCGGCCAACAACCGGCTTGATATCACTTAAGCGTATAAGTCGCCAGCACTTGCTGCACCTCGTAAATATCGACGTTTTTGTTGAATTTTTTCTCCAGCGGCATCGGGTTGCTGCCGATCCAAATTTTCAACTCGGCGTCGGAGTCGAAATGTCCCACTGTCTCGATGCTGAATTGGGTGATTTTGTTGTAAGGTATCGACAAATATTCGATTTTTTTGCCCGTCATCCCCTGAACGTCCACCAATATCAGGCGGTAGTTGGTGAAAATAAACGTATCTCGAAAGACGTGAAATCCGACTTCGATCGCCTCATTTTCAACCAACAGTCTGCCATACTCCGATTCAATCTTCTGTTGCGAGACGACTCCCGCATTTCCTTTTAAATTAGAAATCAATCCCATGATTTTCTCCTGTTTTTACCCAAAAATTCGATAATTGTATTCCTTTCCGAACTGAAATTATCCGAAATATTTATCGTCTCATTTTCCCCGACAGGGGGACTCTCCCATTCTACTCGCACCCTCGGGGGAGCGTCGAGGAGGCAGAGGGAGCAGAGGAGTCCAGGGAGCAACGGGGAGCGGAGGAAGTTTCTGTCCCTCCATTACCCATCGCCTATTCCCTATTGCCTATTCCCTATTGCCTACTCCCTTTGAAATCGTTCCTTTTCCGAGATATGCTCGGTTGGAGAACCTCAAAATTATCCGTTTTCCTCCTTAATGGCCGAACCCTTCTCCCCCACACCCGGCGCCGTCGTTACCTGCCGCGATCGCCGCTGGATCGTACTCCCCTCCGAGCTGCCCGAAGTCGTCCGCCTACGGCCCCTGAGCGGTAGCGAAGAGCAGATTTGTGGCATCTACCAACCCCTGCAACAAGAAGCGATCGCCCCCGCCCAATTTCCGCCCCCCGACCCGAATGCGATCGCCGATCGCGACGCGGCCCGACTCCTCCTCGATGCCGCCCGGTTGAGCCTGCGGAGCGGGGCCGGGCCCTTCCGGTCCCTGGGGCGGCTGTCCGTGCGCCCCCGGCCCTACCAACTCGTCCCCCTGCTGATGGCCCTGCGGCTCGACACCATCCGCCTGCTGATCGCCGACGACGTGGGCATCGGCAAAACCATCGAAGCGGGACTCATCGCCCGGGAAATGCTCGATCGCGGCGAAATCAGACGCCTAGCGGTCCTGTGTCCCCCCCACCTGTGCGACCAGTGGCGGCGGGAACTGCGGCAAAAATTCCACATTGACGCGGCCGTGATCCGCTCCGGCACCGTCGGCCAACTGGAACGGGCCCTACCCGCCGGCGACCACCACATTTTCAGCTACTACCGCCATATGATCGTCAGTTTGGACTACGCCAAATCCGATCGCCGCCGCGCCAGTTTCCTCGCCCACTGCCCCGATCTGGTGATCGTGGATGAGGCCCACACCTGCGCCCGCCCGGGAGGCCGCAGCGCCGCCCAACAGCAGCGGCACCAACTGCTCGCAGAAATCGCAGACAACGACCGACAACACCTGATTTTACTCACCGCCACCCCCCACAGCGGCATCGAAACCTCGTTTCTGTCCGTTCTCGGTTTGCTCGATCGCCGCTTTGCAACCTGGGAGCTCGACAACCTCACCCAAAACCAGCGCATCGAACTGGCCCGCCACTTCGTCCAGCGGCGCCGCGCCGACGTAAAACGCTGGCTGGGGGACGAGACGCCCTTCCCGGAGCGCACGTCCCACGATCGCCCCTACAAGCTCTCCAAAGAGTACAAAACCCTGTTCGAGGACGCCTACAACTTCGCCCGGGGCCTGGTGAAAACGGCCACCGGCGAGATGAGTTACGCCCAGCGACGGGGGCGGTACTGGGCAGCCCTGGCCCTGATCCGCTGCGTTATGTCCTCCCCGGAGGCCGCGATCGCCACCTTGGGGAAACAGGCCGAAAAAGCCGCCGAAACCGAGGCGATCGCCGAAATTGACGAAGATCTGATGGTCGCCTACACCTACGACCCCACGGACCGGGAACAGGCCACCGATGCCCAACCCGCGATCGCGATCGAGCGGGGAGGGTCCACCTACAAAGACCGCGATCGCCGGAAACTGCGGGAGTTCATCCGAGCCGCCGAACAACTCAAAGGCCCCAAAGATGCCAAACTACAGGCCGCCGCGGCCACCGTCGCCGAACTCCTCGACCAGGGCCTGCACCCGATCGTCTGGTGCCGGTACATCGCCACGGCCAACTATCTCGCGGCCGAATTGCGGGCCCAATTGGAGAAAAAGCGCCAGGACCAAACCCGGGTCATCGCCATCACCGGGGAACAGTCGGAAAGCGAACGGGAGGCGCGGCTCGAAGAATTGACCCAGTACCCCCGGCGGGTTCTGGTCGCCACGGACTGCCTCAGCGAGGGGGTGAACCTGCAGGAGCACTTCAACGCCGTGCTGCACTATGACCTCCCCTGGAACCCCAACCGCCTGGAACAGCGGGAAGGCCGGGTCGATCGCTACGGCCAGAGCGCCCCGGAGGTGCACAGTTATCTGCTCTACGGACAGGATAACCCCGTCGATGGCGCCGTGCTGGAAGTGCTGATCCGCAAGGCGGTGGAAATTCACAGAACCCTCGGCATCACCGTCCCCGTGCCGATGGACAGCGCCACTGTCTCTGAGGCGGTGTTCAAGTCCCTGTTCGATCGCCAAACGGATGCCGAGCAACTGTCGCTGCTGGATCTGCTTGACGAGGAGGAGCTCCCCGTCGAGCGGGTGCACAAAAGCTGGGATCGCGCTGTGGAGCGGGAAAAGGTCAGCCGCACCCGGTTCGCTCAAGCGGCTATCAAGCCGGAGGAGGTGGAGCGGGAATTGTTGGAGAGCGATCGCGTTTTGGGGAGCACCGCCGATGTGGAGCGGTTCGTCAAGGAGGCCTGTGCCCGGCTGAATGCCTCGTTGCAGAAGAAGAAACGGGGTTGGCGCCTGCCTTCGGTGCCGCCGGTTTTGCAACCCCGCCTGGGGGACCAGCCGCGGCTGATCGCGTTTGTTTCGCCGACGCCGGAGGGGGCCGAATATGTGGGCCGCAACCATCCCCTGGTGGAGGGGTTGGCGCGGTATATTTTGGAGGACAGTTTGGAAAATGCCGAAAGTGCGATCGCCGGACGGTGCGGGTTGACGATGACGGACGCGGTGGAGCGGCGCACGACTTTATTATTGTTGCGATCGCGCTATTTATTTGAGAGCCCCCGAGTCGAGACGCTCCTGGCCGAGGAGTGTTTCGTGGCGGGGTTCACCGGACCCCCGTCAAACCCCCTGTGGTTGGAACCGGAGGAGGCGCAAAACCTGATCCGGGAGGCCGAACCCGTGGCGGATATGGCCCCGGTATTGAAGCGGCGGGACCTGGCGGAGGTGCTGGCGGGACTGCACCGCTTGGATGGGGAGTTGGAAGCGATCGCCCTAATTCGCGCCCAAAATCTGGCTCAATCTCACCGCCGCGTCCGCAGCATCACCAAAGAGGGGCAAATTAAGGTCAAACCTCAGTTGCCGATGGATGTTTTGGGGTTGTTTGTTTTGCAACCGGCGGTGAGGAGGGAGTAGGGAGTGGGTTGGGTTTTGTGCCTCAATCCAACAATTTTTAACCACAGAGGCACAGAGGACACGGAGGAGTTATTGATGGAGATTTA
>JBNGCR010000220.1:0-8816 GCA_050045915.1 Limnospira sp. | reverse complement strand
ATCAGGAACCAAGCCCACTGCCAGGGGGCGACGAAGGTTCCGGGGAGGCGGATCATATTTTGGGAGGGACTGAAAACCAAAGATCCTCCGACCAAACATTTGGCGTCCAGGGTGGCTTTAAACAAATCGTCCCCGGAGAGGTGGTCGGTGCCCTGACAGCGGCCGCTGGCCAGGAATTGGTACTGTACCACTCCGAGAAGGCAGCAGATAATGGCCAGTACCAGGGTCATGCGGGTGAGAAACAGCAGATCTCGCTTGTCTCGAATGTGGTAGTAGGCGCAGGTCATCAGGGGAATGTAGCCCAGAAAGACTTTCAAACCCAAAATTCCCATGGGAATCGGTTTGTCTCCCGGATTGGGATCGAGTTGCTGGAAACCGTTGACGCAGACCAGGGTCAGCAGACAAAAGCCGATGAGAATGAATAGGGGTTGTTTGATGGTTTTGGGGATGATCATGGGAAGTCGCTTGCGCTTCCACTCCTGATACATGGCGATCAGGGCGGGGATGTAGAAGCCGTCTTTGGCGAGTTGAAAGAGGGCATTTCCGCCGCCGATCCAGTAGGTGATGGTTCCGGAGAAGGGCATATAGGCGAGAAATCCCCAGAGTCCGTAGCGGGGATATTTGTAGCACATGACGAAGACGAAGATGCCGCCGCCGCCGGCGATCGCCAGTTTTTCATCTTTGACAAAAAATAAAGCCGTCCCGACGATCGCCGCGACAATTGCGGTGGGAATTAAAGTTCCAATCAGAGCCTTGACATCTTTGGCAAACTGGCGCTGTTTGGCTTTGAGTTGGGCTTTACTCAGCGTCGGTTTTTTCTGTGTAGATTTTTTGTTTTTAGATTTCTTTTTCTTGGATTTTGCCTTAGATGCCATGTCTTTTATAATTCCGGTTTTTTGGTCAGTTTTCGTCCGTGACTCGCTCTATACTCCCTGACTCAAAACCGCCGTGGCTCCTCACGTTTGATGAGGCTGAGGGCGGACTCCTTCCAAATTATAACAATTGAAAATGGGCCGTCCAGATCGGACGGCCCGACGATCGCACCGATGAAGATCAGGCGGCGAGGTGCCGTTCAACGACTCCCACGAGCCGATCGCACCAATGTTCCACCAAATCGGCGGTGGCCGCTTCCACCATAACGCGGATCAGGGGTTCGGTGCCGGAGGCGCGCACGAGGACTCGGCCGCGGTCGCCCATGTCGGCTTCGGCGGCGGCGATCGCATCTTGCAGGGGTCCGCAGTCTTTCCAGTGGCGGCGGGACTCGGGATTTTCGACGCGGACGTTCCGCAGCAGTTGGGGATAGGTGCGGAAACTCTCGTCCACGAGGCGATCGAGGGAGGTCTGCGATCGCTTCACCAAGGCGGCTAGGTGCAGGGCGGTCAGCAGGCCATCCCCGGTGACGCTGTAATGGTGGCAGAGGATGTGGCCGGACTGTTCGCCGCCCAACATGGACCCGGTGCGTTTCATTTCGCCGTGAACGTGCTGGTCGCCGACGGGGGTGCGGATCATCCGTCCGCCGAGTTGTTGCCAAGCCCGTTCAAATCCCAAATTCGCCATCACGGTGGAAATAATCAAATCCTGGGGCAGTTGTCGGGCGTTTCTGAGGGTTTGACCCCAGAAATAAAGGATGTAATCGCCATCGACGGTGCGGCCGTGGCGATCAACGGCTAAAACGCGATCGGCGTCGCCGTCGAAGGCAAAGCCCAGATCGGCTTGATGGTCTGTGACGGCCTGCCGTAGCTGTTGCAGGTGGGTCGATCCGCAGTTGACGTTGATCTGGTGGCCGTCGGGGCGATCGTGGAGACAGATGACGTCGGCCCCCATTTCTCGGAACACTTGCGGGGCGAGTTGGACGGCCGCACCCCAGGCGAGATCGAGGACGACGCGCATTCCTTGTAAGTTGGTGGTCGGCAGCAGGGGCCGGTAGAGAGAATCGGCGTAATCTCGCACCAATTCGGGTCTGTAGTAATGTTGTCCGCAGCAGTCGGAGTGGACGGGGAGGGCTTCGGCATCCCGCAGGGCGGCTTCGATTTGTCTCTGCACTTCGCCGGAGAGTTTGGTGCCGTCGTTGCCGAAAAATTTGATACCGTTATCTTCTGGGGGGTTGTGGCTGGCGGAGATCATCACGCCACCGATCGCACCGCAGCTTTGGGTCAGGTAGGCGACGCCGGGGGTGGGGCAGATGCCCAAATTCCAAACTTCGAGTCCGGCGGCACTCAGGCCCGAGGAGAGGGCCATTCCCAACATATCGCCCGAAACGCGGGTGTCCTGCCCGAGGATCACCGGCCCGGGGTGATGGTGGTGCTGGCGGAGAATTTGCCCCGCCCAAAACCCGACTTCCAGCGCTAGGGGGGCGTTGAGGAGCTCTCCGACCCGGCCGCGAATGCCGTCGGTGCCAAATAGGGGACTCGCCGGAAGTTCGACACCCGAGGTCTGCCGCAATTTTGGGGAACAGGGCGTTTTGAAATTTTTAGGATGGGTTGGCGTGGCTACCATGTCGTTCACTCCTCTCGATGTTCACACACTCACAGTGGAGGATAACACGTCCGGAACGGGGGGATATTGATGGGAACTTCAATTCCCCTCCCCGACATCTGGGAGGGTGCGGAATGGATGGGCTGCGGGCGATCGCGGGCGATGGGACTCGCGTGACGGTGATTTCAGGAAGATGATGTTCAATTGTACTCGATTTTGTCCGGCAATTCCATCGACAATCGATCGCAATTGAAATGATTCTCTTGACACCTTCCCGGCGGGGGCGGATACTGAGGGCGTATTCAATTCATGTTTTCGCCGGCTGGAGGGGAGGCCCGACTCAACTATGAAAACTCGGCAACCGCGATCGCCCGGTCTTTATCCCGTCTCATTAATTATCATTATTGCCCTGGCGGGAATCATCTGTTATTCACCCGTTCTTGGCTCATTTTTTTTGTCCGATGATTTGGTCTTGATCGCCCTGTTTGAGAAGCTGGGGCCGTTCGGATTGTGGGTCAACCAGCAGCACGGACAGTCTTTATTTTTCCGGCCGGTTCTGAGTTTAATCAGTTTTTGGGACTATCAGATTTGGGGCAATTATCCGTTGGGTTATCACCTCACGAATCTGGGATTTCATTTGGCGAACGCCTTCGCCGTGGGTTGGATTGCTAATTTGTTGACCAAAAATTTTGCGATCGCCCGCCACTCTAAAATTATTCTGCCCTATCTGGCGGGATTTATTTTCCTACTGCTACCGAGTCACACGGAGGCCGTCTCCTGGATTTCTGCCCGGACGGATGTGATCTCCAGTTTTTTTGGATTGGCAGCGTTTGTCACTTACTTGATCGGTCGCAATTCTAATTCAAAATTTCCGTTCCTTCTCTCACTGTTTTTATTGTTCTTTGCCCTCCTCTCTAAAGAATCCCTAGTGACCTTTCCGGGGCTGGTAATTTTGTACGAAATTTATGATTTTATTGCCGATGAAAACAATCGAAAATTTCGGCGCGATCGCGGTTTTTTCATCCTCTCCCATATCGGCGTTTTAATCGTCTATTTTGTTTGGAGAAACCGGAAGTTGGGGACTCCTCTGGGGGGCTACGGTGGGGACGTGCATTTAAACTTCAATGTCGGACACATCGCAAAAAACCTGGTCATCTATCCGACCCGAACTTTTTTTCCGCCGATTTTTGAGTCCACTTTCCCGCTGTGGTTGTTTATTTTTGTGGGCCTAATTTTGCTGTCTCTGGGCTGCACGTCCCTATTTATGAAAGGGCGATCGCCCCATCCGGAAATTCCGCCCCTAATGCTGTTTTTGGCCGGCAGTTTCTTCGTCGCCGTCCTCCCCGCGATCAATGTGTTTGTCTCAATTACAGATACTCAGGGGGAAAGATACCTCTATTTCGGTTCGGGATTTGCTTCGATCTATCTGGCGATCGTCTTGGTTTTCGTTTGCCTCAAAACCCGTGTCATTTTGGTCGCGTCTTCGGTGTTATTATTAATTTTTGGGTTGACGGTTCAATCCTTAAATCAGAACTGGAAAATTGCCGGTTCGGTTTCCCAAAATATCCTGTTTGAAATGTTGCAGGGAAACCCGGAAACGCCCGTTATTATTACCGCGATGCCGGATAACTATCGGGGGGCGTACATTTACCGGACGGGATTGATTCAGGGGTTGGAACTGTTTGGCGGGGGGGAAAAATACGCGATCGCATTCACCCGAGAAACGACTGACGGCCCCTTGGAACGGGTCAAATTTGAAACGGATCGCATTCAAACCGTCATGCATCACGACTTGAGGGAGATTGACGATGCGGTTTTCGTCCAACAGGACCAGCCGGAAATTTATCAATTTACCCTCTCGAATCCCAACACCAGCTTTCTGCCCTGGCCGAAAAATTCGTTGAAAACGAAAGATTATGAAGTGATCAAATTCGCCCCGAATCAATACCAACTGCTGTTAAAAAATCCGGATTTAGCCGACCATCTCATGTTCTATTCGGACGGCCGGCTGATCCGTTCTCCGGATTCGTAAAATTGAGGGAGTCGGGAGAGGGGGAATGCCATTGGCCCCAACTGTTCATGATTAACCTTCAATGACAAGGGGTGTTAAAATACGATGCCTAGAAACCCGGTTTCTGAGAACGCCGGGATGTCTCCATCGTGGCAATTTGCCGGACATCGTGTATTATAGATACAATTTGCCGAAGTCGAAATTGAGTGTGGTGTGATGGAGCCAATTTACATTTTGGGGGCGGGGCCGGCGGGGTTGGCTGCGGCGTACACCCTCACCCAGCAGGGAATTCCGGTGGTGGTGGTCGAACGGGATACGCGGGTTGGCGGACTCGCGAAAAGCATCAAGTACGAAGGATTTATTCTCGATTTCGGGCCGCATCGATTTTTCACAAAATTGTCGCCGGTTCTCAAACTGTGGCATCAAGTTTTGGATAAAGATCAGGTCACGGTTAACCGCCTGACTCGCATTTATTACGGAGGGAAATACTTCAGTTATCCCCTGCGGGCGAAACAGGTGATTTTTGCTTTGGGAGGGTTGGAGACAATCCGCATTCTCACCTCTTATTTTAAGGTGCGTTTATTTCCAAAACGGGAATCCGATAATTTTGCGGATTGGGTGACGGCGAAATTTGGCCGGCGGTTATTTGAAATTTTCTTTCAGGGATATACGGAAAAACTGTGGGGAATTCCTTGCACTGAAATTAGCGCGGATTGGGCGGCACAGCGAATCAAAGGACTGTCATTATATCGAGCGATCGTCAATGCTGTATTGGGCAATGATGGCAAGGTCAAAACCCTGATCGATCAGTTCCAATTTCCTCGGCTGGGTTCGGGTCAGTTATACGACAAAATCGCGGAGTATTTGCAGCAAAATCAGCAGCCGATATTGCTGAATACGGAAGTTATAGAAGTTCACCATAACAATTTTCAAGCCACCCACGTCACCCTCCGAAATCGCCAGACGAAGGAAGTGGAAACGGTACCCTGTGGGGGGGTGATTTCTTCGATTCCTTTAACGTTATTGGTGGAACAATTGAAAAATGCCCCGCCGAAACCCGTCGTCGAGGCGGCGCGATCGCTCAAATTTCGCAATACAATTTTAGTCTATTTGATCGTCGATGGCAATCATCTATTCCCCGATAATTGGCTGTACATTAACGATCCAAGGGTGCAACTCGGACGGGTGACGAATTTCGCCAATTGGTCCCCGGAAATGTTGCCGGACGACACGAGAACCCCGCTATGCTGCGAATATTGGTGCAATTTTGAGGATGAATTGTGGAGTTGTCCGGAAGAGGAATTGCGGCGGCTGGCAGAATCGGAACTTCGCAAAATTGAATTGTTGAAAAAACAGAAAGTTGCGGGGGGATTTGTCGTCCGCCTTCCCCGGACTTACCCGATCTATGCGGGGGATTATAAAACGTCGCTGGCGACGATGCGGGACTATTTTCAACCGTTCCAAAATTTGCAGTTGGTGGGGCGTTACGGGGCGTTTAAATACAACAACCAAGATCACAGTTTGTTGATGGGGATTATGGCGGCGGAAAATGTCGTCACGCCGGGAAAACACGATCTCTGGGATGTGAACAGCGACAGCGAATATGCGGAGGAGGCAAAGGCGGGTACGGAAACCACATCTGTGGCATCTTCTGGAACGTCTCGCCGCCGTCGGGCGATCGCACTTTTGCGACAGTTTGGCGGCTATTTGTTCACCGGAGGTACCGCGACAATTGTGGACGTTTTGGTGTTTTCTATCCTCACCCAGGCGGGGTTGTGGTACGTTTATGCTTTGGCGATTAGCTACTTTTTGGGGTTGAGTACCAATTTCTGGTTGAGTCGTCGGTTCGTGTTCGGAATTTACTGGCGAAATTGGCTGCTACAATACGGAGTATTTGCCACCGTCGCCCTCAACAGTTTGTTGGCAAATTTGGGGTTATTGCAGTTGTTGATTAATGAGTTGGGATGGGATGCAACAGTTGCCCGCTTGGCGAGTGCGGCTTGTGTGGCGTTGATCAGTTTTACGGGACATAAATTGTACTCGTTTTCGTCTCCCGATCGCGTTTCGAGTTTGGATCTGAATTAAACATGGGCGATCGCAAGTTTTCGTTTCAACCCGGTTTGGTGGCAGTCATTGTTATTACCCTCGCCTGTTGGATGGTTTTGGTTCCGTTTGTGAATCAGATTTTTATCCCAATTCGCAATAACACGACGGGGGTGATTTCGCGGGCGAGTATCGACAATATCAGCCCCTACACGGATTATCTGAAATATCTGATTTTGCTATTTGTTCCGCCACTTGTCGCCGTGGGGGTGTCGTATTTGGGGAGACGGTTTGAAACGCGATCGCTTCATTTTGCCCTCAACGTTTTAACTCGAAATTGGGTATTATCCACGGCCACGGTTATTTTACTGTCGGCGTGGATTATCAATGTCCCATTCAACCAATTTGAAATCGGTTCGACGCTGCTTGACTCCTTCCACGAGGGTGAGTTTTTGGGGTTTTTGCCAGATTTCGCCCAGCTAGAAAAGCCGTTTTTAAATACCGTTTTAGTCCACGGCTACGGGATGGATGTGTTGCCCGGAAAGATTGCCGAAGGGTTGATTGATAACGAAAATGGGATCGCGTTGACGCGGTTATTTGTGAACCTGCAAAATGCGATCGCGGTTTGGGGCTATTTCTGGATTTTGTGGGAATTGACGGGAACGGTTCGCCTAGAGAAATCGCGGTTGAAAATATTTTTATTATTGTGTCTGCTGTGGTGCATTTTTGACGGGATTTTCTTCAAGTTTGACGGCAGGCGGGGGCTGTGGTTTGTGTTTCAGATCGCGATCGCCCTCCGCTATTTCCGAACCGTCGGTTTTAGCCCCCGCCAGGGGGGAATATTAGCCCTATTATTGGGGGTTTCCCTTCCCCTGGGATTCCTCCACGTTTACGATCGCGCCATCTATTTTTTGGCGGTGTATCTTTTCGCCTCCATTTTCACCCTATTTTTAAATCAAAAAACGGCAAAAATTTGGCGGGGAGGAACCCTCGCGGGGGCGGTGATTTCCTCGGGTGCGATCGCCCTATTTTTGGGGGTCGATCAATTGGGTGCGATCGCCTCCCAAATCGCCTACTGGGGAAAATATGGCCGCTACATTTCCTTTATTCCCCTTCCCGCGATCGAAATGACATTCACCTCCCAAAACTTCTGGCTACCCATCCTCATCCAAGCCGGGGTTTTAGTGTATCTTTTGGTAGATTTTATAGCCTTCAACTGGCAACTAAAACCCTTTGTCCGCAAACATTTATTGACCCTATTTTTGCTGTCTGCGTCCGGCGTTTACATGAGAATCACTCTCGATCGCAGCGACTTGGGACACGCCTACCACGGGGCGATTATGACGGCATTTCTCAGCATTTATTTATTGCTGCTGGGCTATCGACGGTATCTCGAACCCCGCCTGGAAACTCTGAGTCTCAGCTTATCCCAACAGATGGGTGTGGGGATACTATTGTTAGTGTTGATAACTTCTGAACCGGGTTTCAATTTGTGGGTGGCGGGGGGAAAACTCGCCGCCCTCCCCGACACCCTCTCTCGCCGGGATTCGGAATTGTTGCAGCCGGATTATTTAGAAGCGATGGAGGTGATGCAACCGGAAATTGAAAATCAATCCTGTTTTTTTAATGTCACTTCCGAGGGATTGTGGTATTATTTATTTGACAAGCCCTCCTGTTCCCAATACAGTTATGTGCTCTACGCAAAACCGACGATCGCCCAACGGGAAGTGATCGCCGATCTTGATCGCACCCAACCGGAAATCATCCTATTAACAAACCGCCTCTGGTTTCAAAACCCTTGGGATGAGGTTTTAAAAGCGGACTCCGCATCCCTGATTTATCAATATATTTTACAACAGTACAAACCCTACAAATCGATCCAGTCCCACTGGTTTTGGAAACGCAGCGATCGCCCCCCGAGTTTCGCCCGAACCGACGCTTTCAATGGGGCGATCGATAATATCCCCACCGCCTCTATATCTGCGGGCGATCGCCTGGTTTTGACGGGGTGGGGGGTGCTTCCCGAGAAAGGCAAACCCGCCGATGCCGTCTATCTCAGTTTCGGGGAAAATAATACGTTAATTTCCGTGGGAGAAGTGGACGTTCCCCGCTGGGATGTCGCCAGCGTTTTGTCCGTTCCAAACTACGCAAAATCGGGGTGGACGCTGCGGGTTCCCACCGCCAGTTTACCCCCCGGAAAGGTATCTTTAAAGGTTTGGGCTTACGATGCCCAAAAGCACCAGTTGAGTTTAATTGGGGAGGCGATCGCGATCCAGATCGAAACGCC
>JBNGCR010000219.1:2566-8929 GCA_050045915.1 Limnospira sp. | reverse complement strand
TGTTTCAATCCCGTTGCCGGGATTCATTGATTTGAAAGTCCGTCCTCTGTAACCCCGATGAATGGGAGTTTCCAGAGCCGGTTTTGGCGGACCCGATCGCGAATGGGCGTTTCAGCGATCGCCGATCGCCCATCCGCCGGAACCCAAAACGCTGAAACTATTCAGTTGTCGAGGTTCTGGCGATTTGGCGGACCCCCCGGGGAAATCGACCCCGCTTTGGTTTGCCAAATTCTGGATTGCGATCAGCATATCACAGATCCCCGACTCCGAGTCCAGAAATTTCAGATAATTTTTACAAACCCGCCTCGACTCCCCCCGATACCCAAACCCGGATCGTCTCACCGCCGCCGGGATACCCGATTTTCGCCGGTTTCGACGAAGCGATCGCCCCCCCAACAAAGAAAGCGATCGCGAACTTCAATCCATCGAAAACTTAAGAATTTCCCTCGTTATTCAAAGACGGCACCGAAAGCATGGAACTGATGCGATCGGCCAGCCGCGAGAAGGGCAAACTCTGAATCAACACCTTACCCGGCCCCGTCATCTTCGCCAAAAACAAGCCCTCGCCGCCGAACAAAGCGTTCCGAAAACCGCCGATAAATTGGATATCGTAGCGCACCGACGGCGAGAACGCCACCAAACATCCGGTATCCACCCGCAGGCTTTCTCCCGGTTGCAACGTCTTCTCGATCATGGCGCCGCCGGCCTGCACAAACGCCATGCCGTCCCCTTTTAATCGTTGCAGGATGAACCCCTCGCCGCCGAAGAAACCCGCCCCCAATTTCTTGGTAAAGGCGACGCTGATATCCGTGCCGCTGGCCGCGCACAAAAAGGCATCTTTTTGACACAAAAATTCGCCGCCGATCGCCCCCAAATCGACCGGGACGATCTGGCCGGGGGAGGTCGCCGCAAACCCCACCCGCGATCGCCGGTTTCCCCCGTTCAAAAATGTAGTAATAAAAAAACTTTCCCCAGTGATCATGCGCTTGAAACCGGAAAATAAGCCACCCCGGCCCATTCCTGTCTGCATCTGAATCCCATCTTCCATATAGGTCATCGTACCCACTTCCGCCTGCACGCCTTCCCCCGGATCGAGTTCGATTTCCACCAACTGCAAGTCATTTCCATAGATTTTATAATCGATGACGTCTGCCATAACTTACCTCCGATACACACTTTTTTTACCTACAATTGCGAGAAGCCAGAATTCCGGATTAATTCCTCGATTCTGGCTTCCGAGATATTTAGGACGAATTTCGGAAAAACGAGATCAGCGATCAACCGACCCCATAATGATATCGATGCTTCCCAAAATCGCCACGATGTCGGCCACTTTTGTACCCTTCACCAAGTCCGGGAAAATCTGCAAATTATTGAAATCCGCCGCCCGAATCTTGAACCGCCAGGGGAACACATTGTTGTCGCCGACAATATAAATGCCCAATTCGCCCTTGCCGCTTTCGACCCGGGCATAATGTTCGCCGGCCGGAATCTTGAACGTCGGGGCGATTTTCTTGCCGATAAACTGGTAGTCGAAACCGTTCCACTCGGATTTAGGTCCCTCCATCATCCGCTTGGCTTCCAAGTTCTCGTAGGGACCCCCCGGAAGTCCGTCCAGGGCTTGGCGGAGAATCTTGACTGACTCCCGCATTTCCCGAATTCGGACTAAATACCGGGCCATACAGTCTCCCGCCGTCTCCCAGTGGACATCCCAATCGAAATCGTCGTAGCATTCGTAGTGATCCACCTTCCGCAGGTCCCACTTCACGCCGGACGCCCGCAGCATCGGGCCGGAGAGTCCCCAGTTGATGGCCTGTTCGCGGGTGATGGTTCCGAGTCCTTCGATGCGGCGGCGGAAGATGGGGTTGTTGGTGATGAGTCTCTCGTACTCGTCCACTTTGGGGAGGAAGTAGTCGCAGAAGTCGTGGCACTTGTCCACCCAACCATAGGGAAGATCAGCCGCGACACCGCCGATGCGGAAATAGTTGTTATTCACCATCCGATAACCCGTGGCGGCTTCCCAGAGGTCGTAGATCAATTCCCGTTCCCGGAAGATGTAGAAGAAGGGGGTCTGGGCACCGACGTCGGCGAGGAAGGGTCCGAGCCATAATAGGTGGTTGGCGATGCGGTTGAGTTCCAACATGATCACCCGGATGTACTGGGCGCGTTTGGGTACTTCGATGTTGGCCAACATTTCCGGGGCGTTCACCGTCACCGCTTCGTTGAACATTCCGGCGGCGTAGTCCCAACGGCTGACGTAGGGGACGTACATGATGTTGGTGCGGTTTTCGGCGATTTTTTCCATTCCCCGGTGGAGGTAGCCGATGACGGGTTCGCAGTCCACCACGTCTTCCCCATCGAGGGTGACAATCAACCGCAGTACCCCGTGCATGGAGGGGTGGTGGGGTCCCATGTTGATGACCATGGGTTCGGTGCGAGTTTCGATTCTGCTCATATCGGTGTAAACGTCTGAATGGGTTCGGGTCGAGTGACGGAGTGGGATGGATTCCACTTCCGTCTCAGGTCAACCTACTGTAAGCGTCGCGATCGCGGTACAGTGGTGATGGATGGTCGGACAGATTTATTGCCTTTTATTTCGTTTTGTTTCGCCACTTCAACAATTATAGGGATCTTCGGTTGTCTGAAACAGGTTCGCCAACACAGAATTTAGAATCAAACCGGGCGTTCGTCCATATTTCGGTTTTGAGTCGGGAGTTAATTGAGGGGTTGGAGGTGCGAACGCACGGCCACTATTTGGACGCGACGGCGGGCGGCGGGGGACATACGGGGTTAATTTTGACGGCGGCGCCCGATGTGCGGGTGACGGCCATCGATCGCGACCCGGAAGCGATCGCGGCGGCCCGTGCCATTCTCTCAGAAACGGTCCCCGACGGATGCGATCGCGTGCAATTTTGGCGGGGCAATTTCGCCGACTATTCCCCCCCCGAACCCTTCGACGGCATCATCGCCGATCTGGGGGTCAACTCCCACCAACTCGACACCCCCGACCGCGGCTTCAGTTTCCGCCACAGCGCCCCGCTGGATATGCGGATGAACCCCGGCGACCCCCTCGACGCGGCCGAAATCGTCAACACCTGGGACGAAAAGCAACTGGCCGATTTATTTTATACCTATGGGGAAGAACGATTTTCCAGACGCATCGCCCGCCGGATTGTGGAAAAACGGCCCTTCCGAACCACGGACCAACTCGCCAATGCGATCGCGGCTTCGGTGCCCGGAAAATACCGCCACGGCCGCATCCACCCCGCCACCCGCAGCTTCCAGGCGTTGCGGATCGCCGTCAACGGGGAACTCGACGCCCTGGAAACCCTCATTGAAAAGGCCCCTGGCTGGCTGAAACCGGGGGGGCGCGTCGGCATCATCAGCTTCCACAGCCTCGAAGACCGGCGGGTGAAACACGGGTTCCGGAATTGTCCTCAATTGCAGGTATTGACCAAAAAACCCATCGAGCCCCAAGCCGACGAAATCGCCCGAAATCCCCGCGCCCGGTCGGCTAAACTCCGGTTTGCGGCGCGAGTGTCGGAGTGAGTCCGTTTGGCCAACTCCCAAATTCTTTCAAATCCCCTGTCGAGAAAGACGGTAAGATGATTAAGATGCCTGATTGATTCATCTAGGAGTGGCGTATCGCATGAGTCGGGGAGAAGGTCGCAAGCTGAAACTAATGGTCGTCGATGACGAACCCGATAACCTAGACTTATTGTTTCGGACGTTTCGGCGGGACTTCAAAGTTCACAAAGCCGACAGCGCCCTGAAAGCGCTGGAAATTCTGGATCGAGAAGGCGAAATGGCGATCATCATCTCCGACCAGCGGATGCCGGAAATGAACGGGACTGAGTTCCTCGGCAAAACCGTCGAACGCTTTCCCGATACAATTCGCATCCTCCTGACGGGTTACACCGATGTCGAAGATCTGGTGGAGGCCATCAACTCCGGCCAGGTCTTCAAGTACATCACCAAACCCTGGAATCCCGAAGAACTCAAATCCGTCATCCAACAGGCTTCCGAAACCTACAAATTTTTCAAACAGCGCACCAACGCCCTCCGCCGCGCCTTGAAACGGGAGAGACTGTACAATGACGTGGTGATCGCCCTGCGGGAGTCCCTCGACTATTCGAGTATGCTGCAAACCATCTCCGAAACTGTCGGCGGAACCTTTGAAGCCAATGGCTGCCGGGTGCGGCCGATCCAAAATGACTCCCTCGCCCCGGAAGAATTTTCCTACCGTGCGTCGGAGGATGCCGGGGGGGAAGAGTGGCCGGAAAACAGCGAAGCCCTGATGCGGGCTGCGGTGGAAAATCGTAGCACCCAGACCGACGGAACTGGGGACGATGCCATGACCCAAGTGGTGGTTCCCCTGACCTACCAGCACGACCTCCTCGCGGTTCTGGCGGTCTACCGAAATAACCCGCTCCTCCCCTGGTCGGAGGAGGATATTAAGTTGCTGGAAGTGGTTTCGGAACAGGCGTCCCTCGCCCTCTCCCAGGCGAGACTGTATCAGCGGACGGTGGAACTCGCCGAGCAGATGCAGAACGAGCTGAAGGTGGCTCGCCAAATTCAGATGAATTTGCTGCGCCAGAGTTGGCCGGAGTTTGAGACGGTGAAGTTACAGGCCTGCTGCTACCCGGCTCGGGAGGTGGGGGGCGATTTCTTCGAGGTTTACGTCCACTCCCAGGGGGATATCTGGGTCGCCCTCGGGGATGTCTCCGGCAAGGGAGTCCCGGCGGCGCTGTTCATGGCCAGCGCCATTTCCGTCTTGCGGCGGGAACTCTCCCAGGACACCTCGCCCGAACCCGAGCAGGTGATGCATAATCTCAATCACATTCTCTCGGATGATTTAATTGGGAACAATCACTTTATTACAATGGTTTTGGCTCGTTACAGGCCCTCGACCGGGGAGTTGGCCTACGCCAACGCCGGACATATCTATCCCCTCATTTGGTCCGAGCGGGAACTGATCGAGCACAATTGCGCCGGTGATGAGGTGGCGGTGGAACCCACTTTTCTCAAAGATCGGGGCATTCCTTTGGGAATTTTACCCGCGTGGCGGGGGAAGGTGGGCAGCCTCAACCTGTCGCCCGGGGATATTTTGTTGCTCACCAGCGACGGCATTACCGAGGCGACGGTTTTACAACAGGATGCCGACGGCAATTCGTCCCGCGCCATGTTGCAACAGGAGGGGTTGTGGCAATTGTTGAAGCGACAAACCGGCCCCATCGATTTGGAGGCTCTACTCGCTTCCATCCGCGAACACAACCCGGTTCAAGAGGACGATCAAACCATTCTCTCTCTGGAGGTCATGTCAACCGATGATAACTGAGCTACAGGTGCCGAGCGATATTCGGTTTTTAGCAGTTGTCGAAAATTGGCTGTTGAGCAGTTTGGAAGTTGAGTTGGGGAACTCCGTTGATTGGCCGAGCCAGTCGAATCGATTCCGCCTCGTTCTCGCCGAAGCCTACTCCAACGTCATCCGCCACGCCCACCGAGATCAGCCCGACTTGCCGGTGATTGTCCGCCTGGAACTTGGCCAGAACGATATCCGCCTGGAAATTTGGGATCAGGGTAAAGGGTACAAGATGAACAACTACGACCCGCCCAAGCCGGAAGACAAGCAGGAAAGCGGCTATGGCTGGCTAATCATGAACCGCCTCATGGACCGGGTGGACTACAAGTTGCAGGTGGATGGCCGCAATTGTTTGAAGTTGGAGGCGAGTTTGCCACCTCAAACATCCTGATGGTTGCTATAGGTATTTTTTAATTTTTGTAAATTTAGGTTGCTTCCTCCGGGGAAGGCCGCGTAATAATACAGGGCAGTTTGACAGAGCTGATGTTTGAGGAAACTGCCGTGAATCTTCTCTTTCCCCTTGCTCCCCGCTATCGCTTGGATGATGTAATGCCTTGGCTCGAAGGGATCGACCCGTCCCGCCACTATTGGATTCGGGTGAATGGAGAGGAAGAATCGATCGCGACCATCCCGGGTTTGAATGTGAGTTCTCAGCCGGAGTTCCGAGAAGCTATTCTGGAATGGCGATCGCTCCAACCGGGCCAGGAGATGACGTTTGAACGGGCCGCGGGAGCGTTGACGATCCACTGCATCAGCGAAAACTGCTTCGCGATCGCCTCTTCTATCAACAATGCCCCCGTCTGGCACCTGTTCGATCGCGAAACTCTGGAAAGCTTTTTGATGACGGCCCACCCCGACTGGAAATGTGCGCCGAAGGACGTGGAACTGGGACGGAAAATGTTAGCCCGCTCCCTGCAACTCTCCATCGCCTCTTAAAATCAATCTTGATTTTGCTGGTATGGCAACTGGACTTTTTCTCTCTATTGCCTGTTGCCTATTGC
>JBNGCR010000219.1:0-2466 GCA_050045915.1 Limnospira sp. | reverse complement strand
GATTTTGCTGGTATGGCAACTGGACTTTTTCTCTCTATTGCCTGTTGCCTATTGCCTGTTGCCTCCTAATCAATCTCGATTTTGCTGGTATGGCAACTGGACTTTTTCTCTCTATTGCCTATTGCCTGTTGTACTTCGTAAAGGGACGCAGATTTAACATCTCCTGGGGAGAAGCCAAAAGTCTGACCGTCGTCACCGCGATTTTTCGGTCTGCGTTGAGGACGAACTGCCACCCGACGTTGACGCTAAATAGGGACGTTTTCACCCGTCCGAGCACCTGGACTAATAAGCGATCGCCCTCCAACGGCTCGATCCGGACATCTTTGGGCTGGAGTTTCATTCCCTTGGCTTCGGTTTGTAAATAAGCCGCGATCGCCTCGGGTCTGACTACGGTTTCTTCTAAGGGCGCCTCCAAAACCCCGTCTTCACAAAACAGGGCGGCGGTGTCCCGGAACCGTTCCCCGTTCATCGTTTCAAAATAGCGCCGAACCGTCTCTTCTTCGAGATCGGCGAATGTCAAAATCGTTTCCGTGGAATTGGAAAGGGTCTGGGATGTCATAATCGTTTCTCCTGTCAACACTTACCCGAAGATCTTATCTATCTAAACAAATAAGGTCGGCTATCTACAGCCAGATAACCAACCCACAAACTAAAACCTGGTTTTTTTGGTACAAAGCGAGCGATCTAGGCGAGGGGGTCGATACCCATGTCGGCGGCGATGTTCCGCAGAACGGTGATCTGCTGGCCGAATTCCAACTGTTGGACGTTCGCCATCACCTGCTTGCCACGGGTCGAGAGTTGGTAGCCGTAGGGCATGGGGATGACGCTTCCTTCCTTCATCCACTCGGCCAACTGGTACCAGAAGGCTAACTTCGTGTTGTTGGTGAGGGCACCGTAGGCGCGGCTGACGGGGGTTTTGGCTTTACCCGCGATGTCGCGCATGGCTTTGAGTTGGTCCTGCTGGGGCATTTGCTTGATGTCGTTGAGGAGGCCCTCGGCGAACTGCAGGCGGGCGGCTCCGGTTGCGGCGGGGGTGACGGTGCGGCCCATTTCGGTGTAGAGGAACCAGAGAACGGCCAATTGTTCGTCAACGGTCAGACCCTTGAATTGCTGAGTGGTGCGGGCAACGGCGCTGGGGTCGCCGGTCGCGAACGCATTGGAAAAAATGGTGGTTGCGGACTCGGTAGTGTAAGTCATGGTTATTGTCCTGTGTAAGGGTGTTCGACTACCAACCCCGTGGGTTTGGCTTTGCTGGATGTTTCCTCCTTGGCTCCCATTATGTAACCTTTTGTAAAGATATGCAAATAAATTTTGCATATATCCCCCTTCGGGAACAATAATTGAAATTTTTATGGTATTGCGATCGAAAGCACAACATCTCACCTGGTTTTTGTGGTAAACAGTCGATAACCTCCGGTCATGACCCCTCTTCCCTCCACTGACGCGATCGCGCAAAAACTCCTGACGCTGGGATTTCACAAAGTCGGCGTCGCCCCCGCAACGGACATCCCGGCGGAAACCGCCCGGTTGCAGGCTTGGTTGGATGCCGGATATCAGGCGGATATGGAGTGGATGGCGAATCCCAAACGGCAGGATATATATAAAGTGATGCCGGAGGTGCGATCGCTCATCTGCGTCGCCCTCAACTACTACACCCCCCACCAACGCCCCCAGGGGGAGGAGTACGCCAAAATCTCCCGCTACGGCTGGGGGCGGGACTATCACCGCATTCTGCACAAAAAACTGAAAGCCTTCTGTCGCTGGTTGCAGGACCAGGGGGAGGGCATTCAGGCGCGATATTACGCCGATACCGGCCCGGTTCAGGATAAGGTCTGGGCGCAGCGGGCCGGACTGGGTTGGATCGCCAAAAACGGGAATTTGATCACGCGGGAATACGGATCTTGGGTATTTTTGGGGGAAGTATTGACGAATTTGGAACTGGAACCGAACCGCCCCCACACGGAACATTGTGGCACTTGCACCCGCTGTATTGAAGCCTGTCCGACGGATGCGATCGCGCAACCGTTCGTGGTGGATGCCAACCGCTGCATCGCCTACCACACCATCGAAAATCGCGCCGAAATCCTACCCGAAAATATTGCAAAAAATCTCAACGGCTGGGTTGCCGGGTGCGATATTTGTCAGGATGTTTGCCCCTGGAATCAACGATTTTCCAAACCCACGGATGAAACCGGATTCGAGCCCTATCCGGACAACTTGGCACCGACGTTGGCGGAACTGGCGGATATTTCCGATGAGGAGTGCGATCGGCGGTTGAGGGCGTCGGCGTTGCGGCGGATCAAACCCGCGATGTGGCGGCGGAATGCGAGGGCGAATATGGATGTTGAGAGGGATTGACGGATGTCGGGCGATCGTCAGGCCCCCAAACCCCCAATTCTGGGGGCTTTGAATGGATGGAATTGCCGCCCTTATGGCGCCCATTGTCAGGCCCCCAAACCCCCAATT
>JBNGCR010000218.1:0-9047 GCA_050045915.1 Limnospira sp. | reverse complement strand
GAATTGATTCCCAAGCGGGTGATGAGGTGGGGAATTGATTCCCAAGCGGGTGATGAGGTGGGGAATTGATTCCCAAGCGGGAATTTCACAGGCAAGATACCCGTTTTAGGATAGCCCGACGAGTTGTTGTCACATATTGACTTCAACTTTTCCAGCCGGGGTAATAACATGAAAAATATCGAATCAATCAAACCGGTGAAAGTCAAACTCAAACCCCTATTCTCAGAACTCAACACCGGCTCGGAAAACTGCCCCTTGAAGTGTGGCGCCCGCTGCCGCATCCGCCAGCGGGCGCCGAAGCTGAAACCCCCTCCGGGCTGCGCCTGTCCCCTCTCCTCCCACCAGGCGAAAACCTACGCCGCCGTCATGTCCGGGGAGGCGGAAGTCATCTTCAATAAAGGCGCCACGGGGGACGGAAAATCCCTGGGCGGGAGCCTGCCCAGTTTGCTCAATCCGGAAATGCGGATGATGGGTTTGTACCCGACCATCGAACTGGTGGAAGACCAAACCCGACAACAACAAGTCTATCACGAATTGTTTGATTTGGATGCGGAAAGTCGGATCGATCGCCTCTACGGGGAGGAACTGAACCGCCGCGTCCGGGAAGAGTCGAGTCGTAAATTTGACGAGTTGCTGACGGCAATTTATCACCGTCCGGTATTGCTTACAAACCCGGATATTTTCCATTTAATGATCCACCACCGTTACATCAATCCGGCTATCGATCGCGCCCAATTGCCCCTGATTCTCGCCGAGTGGCCGGACTTGTGGGTGTTCGACGAATTCCATATTTTTGGCCCCCACCAAGAGGCTGCGGCCCTCAACAGTTTGACCTACATCCGCCGCACCCAGCAGCGTCCCCGCCGGTTTTTATTTACTTCGGCAACGCCGAAATCGGACTTTATCGAACAGTTGCGAAAAGCGGATTTTAATATTGCGGAAATCGAGGGCGTTTACAGCGGGGAAGAAAAACCCGGATATCGCCAAATTTTACAACCTGTCAATTTGGAGTTTGTCAATTTAAGCGAGGGAAATTCTGTCGATTGGCTGGCGGAGTCCGCCCCGATGTTAGAAGCCCTTTTGACAGCGGAAAATCGCAGCCGGGGGTTGATTATTCTGAATGCGATCGCCTCAGTTAATCGGGTGGTGGAAAAACTGTCCCAAGCCCTGCCGGGGGTGTCGGTTCGGGAAATCAGCGGCCGCATCGATCGCCGCACCCGCCGGAGGCTTCAGGAGGAGTTGCAGACGGCATCCCAGCCAGTGTTGATTGTGGCGACTTCTGCGGTGGATGTGGGGGTAGATTTTCGCATCCATTTGTTGGTGTTTGAAAGTGGGGATGCTGCTACAAATATCCAGCGGTTGGGGCGGTTGGGGAGACATCCGGGCTTCTCGGATTATCACGCTTTTATTTTGATTCCCGGCCGCACCCCTTGGGTGATGGAGAGGTTGAAAGAGGCGATAAAACCCGAGGAACCTGTGGAGCGATTGCAACTCCAGGAGGCGATTATAGAAGCCTTTGAAGCCCCCAAATCCTTCGCGGAATATCGACAGCAATGGGGGCCGCTTCAAGCCCAGGGAATGTTGGCGATAATGACGCAGGGTAAAGTTGGTGAAACGGTGCGCGATCGCATGACGGCGGACTTAGAACGGGTGTATCCCGGACGGTTGGAGGGGGCAAAAAAACGCTGGTATGGCATGGGAAACGATCCCGTCGGCAAGGCGACTCAAACGGAATTGTTGCGGTTTCGGGGGGGTAGCAGCCTGCAAGCGGCGGTGTGGGAGGAGTCGCGGTTTTACACTTACGATCTGCTGCGGTTGTTGCCCTATGTGGCGGTGGAATTGTGCGATCGCGAAACGTTTTTGGAGGTGGCAAAAACCGCCGGTTACAGCGATTTCTCCTTTCCCGAAACTTACATCCAAGTTTATCTGAAAGTGCGGGAATGGGTGAAAGAACGGATCGATTTGGAACTTAAAACTAACCGAGATTCCGACGAGTTAAACCCCTGCGAATTGTCCCTGTTGGATAAATTGTCAATTGCGGGACATCCCCAACCGCAAGTGAGTCGCTGTTTGCAACGTCGCCAACTGCTGGCGTTTCTGGTTCCCGTCGATCGCAATAAACCCGGAAGCCATTGGGATGTCAGCCGAAAATTGCGCCTCAGTCCCCTATTTGGATTGTACCGCATTACGGATGCCGGGGGGCAAGCCTACGCCTGCGCTTTCAACCAAGATGCCTTGTTATTGGAGGCGTTGAAATGGCGGCTGCGGCAGTTTTGTTGCCAACAACCGAAGTCGATTATTTTCTGAGGGTTTGCCGCATGGCTACTTTATTACAAACTTTGTTGATTGAAACCTTGCCGGAGGACTGCGATCCGATTTTAAGCCGGTATTTCGAGACGATCTTGCCCGCGATGGAACGGGAATTTGGGGGCATTTCTGCCCTCGGCGGTGCGGAATACTTTCATTATGAAATGCTGGTGAAACAGGGAGATTCATACGCGGATGATAAATCAAAACAATGGAGTCAAAAACCCGATCAAAATCTCTGCGTCCACGTCCTGAATGCCTTGTTAATCGGGTGGACATTGGCGGAACGAAACAATATCGTTTTATCGGATATTGAAAAGTGCCTATTCTGTCTGGGAATTACCCTCCACGACTACAATAAATATTGCAACGGGGACGGGGAGGCGGCACCGAAAGCCTACGAAATCCCCGAAATTATCGCCCTCTGCGAAGCGATGGGGGAAACCCTCAATTTTTCCGAGTTTTGGCAAGACTGGAAATCCTATCTTTCCGATATCGGTTTTTTGGCACAAAACACGCAATTCAAGTGCGGGACTAATCCCATTCCCGAGAACTGGCCGACATTTCAAGTGGCAGATTCGCGGCGGTTGAAACATCCCCTCCGCCACCTTTTGGGATTCGGCGATATTGCCGTCCATCTCAACGATCCTGGGGATATTATAACAGAAAAAGGGGGCGATCGCCTACGGGAACATTTGAAATTTTTAGGTATTTCAAAAACCTTGGTTTATCACCGCCTGCGGGACACCTTGGGAATCCTCACCAACGGCATCCACAACGCCACCATTTATTATACCGAACAATTGGATTGGCAACCGCTGATTTACTTTGCCCAAGGTGTGGTTTATTTAGCTCCCAAAAAATATGAATCTCCCGATCGCGCATCTTTAAATAATTTCATTTGGGAACAGATAAGCGCCCTGCTTTCTGATAGAATGGGAGGGGGTGAGATCGGCTTTAAGCGGGACGGCAAGGGGTTGAAAATTTCCCCCCAAACCTCGGAACTGTTGCCGTCGAGTCAACTGATTTTGCAGCTTCCCACCGTCATCGAATCCCAGGTCAAAAACGCCAAAAATCCGGCGACTCCCAAACGACTGGATAAACTGCTGGATAACGGCAAATTGACTCAATCCGAACGGGAGGAATTGCAACGGGGGGCGGATTTGCGGAGCGATCGCATCGCCGAATTTATCCTGTTGGTGCAGCGGGAATTTTTCCCCCAGTGCGAGGCGTTCGTCCCCTGGATATTGGAAGCTTTGGAAGTGGGCGATCGCCTGACTCCGGAAGACATCCAAATCGTCATCGGCGGGGTGAATTACGGCTGGTATCGGGCGGCGGCGTTGTGGGTTGCCAAACACGCCACATTTGACGACCATCAGGTAATCGAATTTATGGGAAAACTGGCGGAAAATTTGGTCGAGTGGGCGGAAGAAAATCAGCTATTTCCGGAACATGATAGTCCGACGCGATCGGTGTTTGAAGACTATCTCAACTCTTATTTGGATGTCTCGGGCTGGGAAACCCAACTGCCCGATTTTGCCCAGGAGTTAGACACCTACACCAAGGCAAAAACCAAATCTGCAAAACACCCCATTTGTTCCCTGAGTGGGGGCGAGTTTCCCTCGGAAAAACAACTCGATTCCGTGGTCTTGTTCAAACCCCAACAGTACAGCAATAAAAATCCCCTGGGGGGACGACAAATCAAGCGGGGTATTTCCAAAATTTGGGCGCTGGAAATGCTGCTTAGGCAGGCGTTATGGTCGGCGCGGGCGGGCAAATTTGAAGAGTCGCACCCGGTTTTTCTGTACATTTTTCCGGCCTACGTTTACGCCCCCCAAGTCGCCCAGGCGATCCGCCGTTTGGTGGAACAATTTAAGTCGATCAATTTGTGGGATATCCGCAAAGTTTGGCTGGAAGGGGGGATGAATTTTGAAGGGTTGCAAAATCCGCAGTTGCTATTAGAAAAACCGGAAGCCGGACGGACGGCGAAACCCCGATATTCTTCCCCAGATTTGCCCTTTATGGCGACCCTTTACACCACAACTCGGGGCTCGACGGTAACGGAAGCGTGGATACAGCCGGCATTTTTGGCGATCGCACTTTCGCGGCTGTTGGGGGTGCGGGTGGTGGCGACGGCCAGCAATGTCCCGCTGTATGACGGCGATCGCGAATTTTTGGCCTCTGTGGTGCTCGACGGTCCGGCGGGGTTTTGGTCCCTTTTGCACTGTCCGACATCGGTGCGGGTCCAGGAGCTCGACGGGGTGCTGGCCCGGTTGCTGGTGGCCTACAGCCTCCACCTCGACAACCGCAGCAACCCCCCAGATGCCCGCTGGCAGGCGTTTAACGGCACGGTTCGGGAGGTGATGACCGATGTTTTAAACCTGTTTGCGATCGCCGCCGAGGGGTTGCGACGGCACAAGCGGGAGCCCTATCCAGACGAGGTAAAACGCTATTGGAATTTCGCACAAATTTGGTCTAAAGGAAATACAAACATGGAAGAAAAATTGCAACTGATTTCTCGAATTGTGGAAGACTATCGCAGTTTTTATCGCGTCAATGTCTCCGACTCCAGCCACGCGATTTTACTGCCCCTTTCTAAAACCTTGGAAACCATCCTTTCAGTCCCCGTCCAGGTGGACGATGCGGATCTGATTTTGCAAGCCGCCGGACAGTTGAAAGATGCCATCGATCGCCAACCCCCCTACACCCGCCCCATTTTGATGGATAAATCCCTCGATATCGCCACCCGCCAGGAACGAGAATTGCGGGCGATTCACCAGTTTGTGAAAACCTGCGTCGAGGATTTATTCGGCGGGCTCTATCGGGGCGATCGCGCCCTGTTGCAGGAAAACCGCAACCGAATCAAATCCGGTGCGGAATTCGCCTACCGCTGGCTGGCGTTGCAGGAAAAAACGGCAGCCACCCAACCCACTGTCAAATAGTGTTGTCAACTTTCACAATTTGGAGTCTCACCGACATGAGTCTGTTAGAAAAAATTGCCGACGAATTACTCGGACATTTTCCCCGCATCGCCTCCGGCAATTACATCCATTTTCTGGTGCTGCGACACAGCCAATCTTTCCCCGTTTTCCAAACCGATGGCGTACTGAATACCGCCCGCACCCAAGCTGGGTTGGAAACCCGGGATAACATCAGCCGCCTGGTGCTGTTCAAACGGAAACAAACCACCCCCGAACGGCTGTCGGGGCGGGAATTGTTGCGATCGCTCAACCTCACCAGCGACGATCCGGATGCGGAGAATTACTGCCAATATAATAGCGAAAATTCCTGCAAAAAATGCCCCGACTGTATTTTATATGGATTTGCGATCGGCGACAGCGGTTCGGAGCGATCGAAAGTCTATTCCGACTCGGCATTTTCCCTCACCCCCTACGAACAATCCCACCGCAGTTTCACGTTTAACGCCCCCTCGGAAGGGGGAACAATGAGCGAAGGGGGAAAAATGCGAACGGCGATCAACGAGTTAGATCACGTCCTGCCGGAAGTGACATTTCCGACGGTTGAATCCCTGCGAGATTCCACCTACGAAGGATTTATCTATATGCTGGGAAACCTGCTGCGAACCCGCCGCTATGGCGCCCAGGAGTCCCGCACGGGAACGATGAAAAATCACATTTTGGGCATCATCTTCGCCGACGGGGAAATTTTCAGCAATCTCTATTTCACCCAGGCACTTTATGACGTTTTGAAGTCCGATTTATACGCCCCCATTGCCGACATTCGGGGACAAGCCAGCCAAGCGATCGAACGACTATTACAGGAGGAACCCGTGCGAATTTCTCACAAAATTATCGGCTCGGAACTTGACGAAATGTTGCGGGAAGTTTCGGCCATTTACCGGGATGAAAACCGCCTCACAGAGGTGATGTCAACCCTCTACGAACAAACCCAAACCTACGCGCAAATGTACGGCGCGAATTCGGGGACTAAGAAGAAGGGGAGAAAATAGAACTCGCCCCCCTCCGCCCCCCAATTCTGGGGGGAACTGTATTGATTTTTCGGACAGGCACGGAGGCACCGCCCCCACTAATTTGATGATGGGAATGTAGGGGGAATCGCCCCCCTCCGCCCCCCAATTCTGGGGGGAACTGTATTGATTTTTCGGACAGGCACGGAGGCACCGCCCCCACTAATTTGATGATGGGAATGTAGGGGGAATCGCCCCCCTCCGCCCCCCAATTCTGGGGGGAACTGTATTGATTTTTCGGACAGGCACGGAGGCACCGCCCCCACTAATTTGATGATGGGAATGTAGGGGGAATCGCCCCTGGTTGCCTGCCAAAATATCCTCTGGTTGCCTGCCCCCAAAATGCCCTAATTAAATCAAGATCATGGTATTATATTACTGTCGATTAACCCTGCACGATAACGTTTTTTTCGCGACTCGGGAAATGGGAATTCTCTACGAAACCGAGAAATACCTGCACAATTGGGCGCTCAGTTACGCCTTTTTTAGCGGTTTTTACATTCCCCTGCCCTATCACTTGCAGGGCGATCGCGCCCAAAATCCCTCCTATTTGAACCGCGATCGCGAACAAAATTTGATTTCCCTCAACTCCGATAACCTCTACATTTTCCCCGCCTTTCCCCTGCGGTGGTCTTATCAAATCAACACCTTCAAAGCCGCCCAAACCGCCTATTATGGGAAATCCAAACAATTCGGGGAAAAAGGAGCCGATCGCAACTACCCGATCAACTACGGACGCGCCAAAGAATTGGCCGTCGGGAGCGAATATTGCACCTTTTTGATCGCCCCCGAATCCTTCGAGATTCCCCGCTGGATACGGCTGGGGAAATGGATGGCAAAAACCAAAGTCACCGCCGCCGCCATTCCCGAAACGGCCTTAAAATCGCGATCGGGAACCTACGTCTGCCGCCACCCCCTCAACCCCATCGACTTGCCGCCCCAGCAGCAACTCAAACTGTACGATCGCATCGTTATGCCCCCCGTCAGTTTGGTCGCCCAAGCCCAAATCGAGGGCGATTATTGGCAACTGGAGGGGGAAACCTGGGATGAATTCAGGCGACAATTTCCCGAACTGGAAAAAACCGTTTATCTTCCCAACAATACCCGTTACGGAGGCTAAAATATTGGCTATTTTTCTCAACTCCCACCCCTTACAATCCATCGTCGTCGAACTCAGCGCAATGGAAAGCGGCAACCCCCCCGCCACCCTCGGACGCGCCATCCACGCCCAGATTTTGAAGTGGATACAATTGGGCGATCCGCAGTTGTCCGAACGGATTCACGCCGGCCAAAGTTCCCCCCTCAGCGTATCCGGATTGATGGGAAATCGCCGCCAACCCAAAACCCAAGCGGGCGATCGCTTTTACTTCCGCATTGGCATCATAGACGGAACAATTATTCAACCCCTATTGACGGGAATCGAACGCTGGGAAACCCAGGAAATTGTGTTGGGAAAATTCCCCTTCGTCGCCACCAAATTTTCCATGTTTCGCGACAGCCATTCCCTGGCAGAATCTTCCTCCTATGAAAGTTTAGCACAATCTCCCATCATCAAACCCACCATTCAGTTAATGTTTCACTCCCCCACCAGTTTCAAACAGAAAGATAAAATCCAGACCTTTCTACTGCCGGAACTGGTCTTTTCCAGCCTGCACCGCCGCTGGAACCAATTCGCGCCGGAAGCCCTGCATTTTCCCGAAGTGGAGTGGGATGGTTTGGTGTCCGCCTACGAGTTAAAAACCCACGCTTTGCGCTTGGAAGGCGGGGGAGAAATCGGCGCCCAAGGTTGGATTCGCTATCGGTTCCCGGACGAAGAACAGGCGCAAATTTCCTCAATTTTAGCGCGGTTTGCCTTCTTTTCCGGCGTGGGCCGCAAAACCACAATGGGAATGGGACAGGCGAAAGTTCAGCTTCCCAAACCCCACAAGTAGCACGGGCATCCTGCCTGTCATCACAAGCTATAGCAGCCCGGATTTGTCACGACTAAACCCCATCAAAGCCCCCAGAATTGGGGGTTTGGGGGCGAGACAACGATCGGAAATAGGAGTATATATCATGAACGACGATTATTTACCCCTGGCATATTTGAACGCCTGGGAATACTGCCCCCGGCGATTTTACTGGGAATATGTCCTCGGAGAAATGGCGGATAACGAACATATTTTGATGGGGCGATATCTGCACGACAACATCAACGAACCGGGAGAAAGCCACCAAGGCGATACCCTCATCCGCCGCCAGCAGTGGGTTTGGAGCGATCGCCTCAAAATCAACGGCATCATCGACGCGGTGGAGGAACGGGAAAATCAGTTGATTCCTTTGGAATATAAAAAAGGTCGAATGTCCCAACATTTAAACGACCATTTCCAACTCTGCGCGGCGGCGTTATGTTTGGAAGAAAAGCTGACCGTTTCCATTCCCTATGGCGAGATATTCTACCACGGAAACCGCCGCCGTCAGCGGGTCGATTTTACCCCCGAATTGCGACAGATGACCGAAAGCGCGATCGCCCTTTCCCGCGAGAGTGTGGATGGCGCGATGCCGCCCCCAATTCGCAATTCCAAAAAATGCCGGGATTGCAGTTTATTGGGGATCTGTTTGCCGAAGGAAGTCAAGCAGTTGAGTCAACCCATCTCGTCCACTCCAAGTCCCCCTTTTTAAGGGGGATAATGGGGGATCTTTCCAATTGTTAGGAAACTGAAGATCCCCCCCAGCCCCCCTTAACAAGGGGGGAGAATAACTCCAAGTCCCC
>JBNGCR010000217.1:2781-9053 GCA_050045915.1 Limnospira sp. | reverse complement strand
CTACACCCGACACCCGAATTTCTATGCTTCCCTATCGCGATCGCAAATATCTGTTTCTGGTCCTGCTGGGATTGGGACTCGCCCTGCTGGTCGGTTGCGGGCGTCCCCCGACCCGTGCGATCGCCCAGGAGACGGGCGCCCCCAGCCTCTCCCCTCCCCTGGACTGTCGGTTGGACGACGATTGCCTGATTCTGCTGTACAGCGATCGCGATCCGGGTCCCGAAGCGGTGGATTTCGGTTGCGGTCGCCAAACCTACGACGGCCACAAAGGCACCGACTTCGCCATCCCCGACGAACGGGCGATGGCCCGGGGCGTGGAAGTCTTCCCCGTGGCGCCCGGTCAGGTGTTGCGGGTTCGGGACGAAATGGCCGATCGCCGGGTCAGAAATCAAGCCGATCGCGCGGCGGTGGAGGGAACCGAATGCGGCAACGGCATCGTCATCGACCACGGCAACGGCTGGGAAACCCAATACTGTCACCTCAGACAAAACAGCATCGCCGTCCAACCCGGCGATCGCGTCGATCGCGATACACTATTGGGACTCGTCGGCACCTCCGGTTTGAGCTCCTTCCCCCACGTCCACCTCAGCGTCCGCCACGATGGAGAAATAGTCGATCCCTTCGTCGGACCCAACGCCGCGGCGGGTTGCCAAGTCAGCCGCAACCCCCTCTGGAACCAACCCTTCGAGTACACCCCCACCGGTCTAATCCGGTCAGGATTTTCCACCGAACCCCCCGAGATGGATAAAATCTGGAAAGGCAACTATTCCGAAACCCAGCTTTCCGCCGCCAGTCCCGCCCTATTATTCTGGGTCCAAGCCTACGGAGTCCTAGCCGGAGACGAATCCGAATATCGCCTCACCGACCCCCAGGGCAACGTTATCATCGAACACCGCGATCGCATCGACTCCCCCAGCCGCACCTGGTTAGGTTACGTCGGCAAAAAAAATACCAGTGATCGGCCCCTCACCCCCGGAACCTGGAACGCCTCATACCGCCTCACCCGGGGCGATCGCACCCTCATCGACATCAACCGCCCCATCCAACTCCAATAATCTGCGAAAATCTGCGTAATCTGTGGATTTATCCCACCATCCCCCATTCCCCATTCCCAATTCCCTTCCCCACACCCCACCGAGCACACCCCACACCCCAATTCATCGACCGAAACGCCCCATCAATGGGACAATAGTTGTACTTCGATTGCCAAAATCGATTGTGCAGCAAGGGAACCGCTCAAATGTTCAAACGAATTGCAACCATTCTTCTCGTCGTAGTCGGCCTCACCCTCGGAGGTTGCGTCGCCACCGGCGGCGGACTCAACAGCTTCGTCGATACCACCGACGGCTACGAATTCCTCTATCCCAACGGCTGGGTGCAAGTCAAAGTTTCCGACGGCCCGGATGTGGTCTTCCACGATATGATCGAGCAGACGGAAAATGTCAGCGTCGTGATCAGCCCCGTCACCAAGGGCGACAAATTGTCCGACATCGGAACCCCCACCGAAGTCGGCTACACCCTCAGCAAAAATGCGATCGCACCGGAAGGCTCGGGCCGGACGGCGGAACTGGTGAACGCCGGGAAAAAAGAATCTCCGAAGAATACTTATTATTTACTCGAATATGCCGTCACCCTTCCCAATCAACAAAAACGGCACGATTTCGCCAGCATCGCCATCAGCCGCGGCAAACTTTTCACCCTGAATGTCTCCACCAGCGAACGGCGGTGGCAAAAAACCCAAAATCTGCTCGAACAAGTCGTGCGATCGTTCTCCGTTTATTAAAAGAGTCAGAAACCGGGTTTTTATGAAAGTTGATCTTTCCCAACCAAAGTTTTGCCCAAAAACCCGGTTTCTCATCCCCCTTTCCTCACACCCGAAACTCCAATTCCGCAATGGCGATCAATTCTAAACTGACCTTTATCCTCGCCTCCGCTTCCCCCGCCAGACAGCGTTTGTTGAATGCCGTCGGCATCCATGCGGCGGTCATGCCCAGCCATTTTGACGAGTCCAGCCTGCAAATTGACAACCCCGCCGAATTGGTGGAAACCCTGGCAGAGTGCAAGGCAGAAACGGTGGGGCGGCGCCTGCAAGAACGTCCGGGCGACGGTTTATTGCAACGGGAAAATACCCTGATTTTGGGCTGCGATTCTTTGTTGGTCGTCCAGGGGGAAATCTACGGAAAACCCGCCGACGAACGGGAGGCGATCGCCCGCTGGGAACGGATGAGCGGCGAAGTCGGGGAACTCTACACGGGACACGCTCTGATCGATATCAAACAGGAGAAAATTTTGGTGCGATCGCGGGTGACTCGGGTTTATTTCGCCTCCGTCGATACCGCCGAAATTGCGGCTTATATCGCTACCGGGGAACCCCTCAACTGTGCCGGATGTTTCGCGATCGAAGGGAAGGGCGGCGCCTTCGTTGACAAGCTCGAAGGCTGCCACACCAACGTCATCGGCTTGAGTTTGCCCCTACTTCGGGAGATGCTGCGGGAGTTGGGTTATCAAATCACCGACTTCTGGAAAAATAGTGGGGAGTAGGGAGTCGGGAATCGGGAGTCGGGACTGAAACTGCTTTTCTATAGGGGTTTCAAAATCTATTCTCCGATTCAAACTGTCAATACACGATCGCCGATCCCGAGTCCACTTGAGTGGACTTTTGCTATCAGCCTTGAAATTCATTTCAAGGCGGGTGGACTCTATTCGTATTTTATCCGAACTTTCCCCACCCTGTCAACCCCTTTTTTCGCGATTTCGAGCCTCAATTTTGAAGCCAAAAGACGGGCGATCGCAGTCTGAAATGATAGGTAAAAATCTTTCGGCTCAAAGCCCCCAGAATTGGGGGTTTGGGGGCGATATATGTGTCAATACCGCAACAAACAGGCGATGGGAAACAGCAGATATTCCAGAAAAAACAGTTTCCAGATAAACTGATAAAAGCGGGCGATCGCTTTCCGGTCTTCCAAATCCACATTCATACTTCGCCACCACAGGACACTGAGTAAAACCAGATGGACGAACGCCAGGAAAACCGGATTTAAATACCCTTGCAACGGAACGCTGGCGAGTATCATTCCCAAATAGCAAACCGTCAGCACCCCCCGGGCGAGGTTAAAGACAGAAACCGTCCCCAGTCTAATGGTAAACGTGGTAATATTGTACTGCCGATCGCCCTCAATGTCGGGGATATCCTTAAAAATGGCGATCGCGAACGTAAACACCAAAATAAACAGCGTCAGAACCCACACCGTCGGCGGTATCGCCGGGAGGTTCCAGGCCGTGTCCCCGGAAAACGCCCAGCTAAAATGACAGAATAAGCCCAAATTGACGATCACACCCCGGACGGTAAAAATACAGAGTGCCGCCCAAAAGGGAAACCGCTTCAGCCGAATCGGCGGGAGGGAATAGGCGGTTCCCAGTCCCAAACTGATTCCCACCGTCGCCAATAAAAACGGCCCCCCAATCAGGGCGAGAATAATTGCGGATAGTCCCGTCAAACCGACAATCAATCGCCCCTGGCGGAGGGAATATTCCCCGGAAGCGAGGGGCAAATGGGGTTTGTTGATCTGGTCAATTTCGATATCTTCGAGTTGGTTCAAGCCGACGATGTAGATGTTGCCGCACAGACAGGCAATCCAAGCGATCGCCACCGTCGCCAGACTCGCAGATACAAACAGCCCATCATCCCACAGTAAATCGAGTTTATCACTCAGAGCGATCGCGGACAACCCCAGGACGCTGAGGCTGGTTCCGATGATGGTGTGGGGCCGCGAAAACTTCCAGAAGGCGTACAGCCAGGGCGCCTTTTTTTGAACCGGGTTGACGGCGATTTTTGCCGGCGGGGGAGGAGATAATTCACCCATAATTGAGTCAAATCGGTGGTCAGTTAACAGTTATAGCAGGGAATAGGCAATAGGCAATAGGCGATAAAAGGGAATGGGGAATGGGGAATGGGGAATGGGGGAGTCAAAGTCCCCCTTTTGAAGGGGGATAATGGTGGATCGGATATCTCGTCTAGAAAGTCCCCCTTGTGAAGGGGGATAATAGTGGATCTGCATCCATCCGTGAAATTCGATTTATCTGCGTTCAAAGATGGTTCGATAGACAGGTTCGCCGCGAGATAACGTCGCGATTTCCCGTTCCGACGCCGCCGGCAGGGGATTGTCCGGCAACCATTCTTGTGTTTGGATTTGAAATTGGGGATGTTCCAAAAAGCGATCGCGCATTTCTGCGGCCACTTCTTCCACATCCGAAGACAAAAAAACCTCCCCGCCAGAAACCATAAATTTCGACAATTCATCCACCAACTCCGGCTGCACAACCCGCCGCCGTTGGTGCTTATTTTTAAACCAAGGATCAGGAAATAAAATACTGACTCGTTTGAGAACTCCCTCGGGAAGCGATCGCAACAGCGAGTCCAGAGCAAAGTTGGCATTACAAAATATATAATGTAAATTGTTCAATTCTTTGTCATCCCGCCACTCATTCGCCTCCTCCACCAAGGGTTTACGAATTTCCAAGCCCAAAAAATTCCAGTCCGGTTCGAGTTGGGCCAGCTTCCACAAAAACCGTCCCCGTCCGCAACCGATATCGACGTGCAGCGGGCGATCGCTTTTATCATAGATCTCCGTCCAGTCGGGGGGAAGCACGGAAAATTGAAACTTCCTGGCCAGCGGATTGACGTGCTGACGAACGCGAACTCGTCCCAACTTTTAACACCTCTAAGATTGATTGACATTTCATTTCAGGTCAAACAAGCTTCTGCTTGTCACAGGCAGGATGCCCGTGCTACCTATTTTGTAGCTTCAGAAATAGTTCCCCGTGGATCTGCGCCCGATCGCGCAAAAATCCGATTTTGGCAGCGGAAAGCGGCTCGCCGTTGGCGTAACATTCGAGCCAAGCTTTGCTGATAACATTAGCATCGTCGGGGAGCCCGGCCAGTTCCCATCCCGGCCAGTCGAACTCCGCCATCAACTGGCTGACTTTCGGATCATAGCTGAGGGCGAAACAGCGACACGCCGCCGCCGCCGCCATGATCAAGCTGTGGAAACGCATCCCGATCGCCATTTCCACGCCCCGAAATACCCCCCGCAACATCCCCGGGTCTTCCAATTGTAAAATATGACTGCGGTCGGGAAGAACACTGTGGAGAGATTCGGCGATCGCCAGATCCCGGGACAACTGAAACGGAAGCAGCAAAATATAGGCCCCCGTCGCCTGCTGAAAAGATACCAGAGCCCGGGTCAGGTTCGCCAACCGTTTGGGAGTCAGCAAAGGATGCGATCGCAGCGTCACGGCCACTCGGGGGGCCGGAAAATCCCACAACCCCGGCACGGGTTTCGGTTCTAGGGCCCACACCGGATCGGGGGCCAGGGTAAACGGGATCTGCCAACTCGACAGCAAAGCCGCCGAACAGCCATCCCGGACGCTGACCGCATCGCACCCAGAAAACGCCCGCCGCGCCAGGGTTGCGGTCATCGGACGGTTGAGGGGGCCGATTCCCTGCGCCCAGGCCACGGTCTGCAGGCCCATTCGTTGCGCCAACCCCATCAATCCCGCATAATAATAAGGACTCAGGGCGCTGGTGGCATCCTGAATCAAACTGCCCCCGCCCCAGATGAACCAATCCGAACGGCGCAGGACCTGCCACACCTGAAACGCACTTTTGCGATCGCAGGCCCTCACCCCGTATCGCGCCTCCGTCTGGGGGGGATTTCCAGACAGGGCGATCGCTTCGACTCCCTCCGGCAACATCTGCAACAGCGAGGCCAGCAGCGCCTCATCCCCGCCATTCCCCTGTCCGTAATACCCGCAACAAACCGCCCTCGGCATTTTGAATTTTTACGATTAGCGCCGAGTTCAACTATATCAAATCGGGGTGGGGAGATTGCAGATTTCTCACCCCCCATCCCCAACTGTTTCAGGAACACTTGTCCTCGCACACCGTCAGTGATGGCAACACGGTAGCCGGGCCCACCCGCGATCGCACCGGAGTGTATCGGCGGACTGTTTTGCCGCGAAAGTCTTGATATCAGGGCATCTAACCATCGCCGAGTTCATCTTTTGATTCAATTTGCAGTCTCTCCAACATCGCACCCCAGCCTTCAATTTCAGTCTCAAAAGACCCCAAAATCCGGTCAAAAGCCTCCCCTGTTGAGGGGTGAGGAGTGAAGAATCCGGAAAAGGTTCTCCATCCTATCATCTCAAGAGGTCACACTTTTGACTTTTGACTTTTGACTTTTGACTTTTGACTTTTGACTTTTGACTTTTGA
>JBNGCR010000217.1:0-2681 GCA_050045915.1 Limnospira sp. | reverse complement strand
TTTTGACTTTTGACTTTTGACTTTTGACTTTTGACTTTTGACTTTTGACTTTTGACTTTTGAAGGGTCAACAAACGCCGTTGTCGTAACATTCAGAAGGTCGCCTTTGTTCCACCTCCGGCGACGGAAATTGAACCTCGGACGGTCGGTGTTCGTCAAGGGGAAAAATGGACTCCCTTTGGGAAGGAAAAGACGGCAACCCGTTGGAATGGCGGGCGAGGCTGGACCGGCCGGATATCGTCAGCAGCAACGGCACCGCGATCGCGAATGTTGTAATTTGTGATTGGATCTTCATGGTCTGAACCTCATTGAACCCGGATGTGATGACAAATGGCCGACCTTTTGCGGTTGCCTATCTTGCCTGTTTCACTTTTCCATGTAGGAATGGACGGGCAGGATTTTCGTGCTGGAGATTGGCAAAGAAGGGACGGCACAGAGGAGGGGATGGGAAATCGATCAAAAATTCCGCTTCTCGCCGGACTCTCTACTTTTAATTGTTCGCGACTGACCTCAAACTGTCCTCTTGTGTTGTGACAGTTGGTATCGGGGTTGATTGGGACGTGATAAAATCGAAAAGTAGCCGCAGGGATAATCCCGTGAGAAACCCACATCCGTGGGGTTTCGGACGCTCAAAAGACTTGATTTCCCGACGATCGCCCGACCGGCTCTCACCAGCGCGTTTTGATAATTGGCACAAGTCGGATTGTCAAAAATACTCGGGGCACAAAACGGGGGATTCAGGACTCGGAGAGGGCGACAAAAGTCCGGTGCTGCGTCCGACTTTCCAAAACCGATCGCGGATGAAAAATGAGATGCAATTGATGTCCAGGCGATAGAAATTTATGCCAGATTTCCCCAATCTCAGTTTGGCCTTATTTAGCGGTAAGGGGGGGGTGGGTAAGACCACCCTGGCCTGCGGGTTGGCTCTGCACTGGGCGCGACAATTTTCCGGCGATCGCATCCTCCTCCTGTCCACCGATCCAGCCCACTCCTTGGGAGACGTCCTCCAAATGCAGGTCGAGGATCTCGCTCTCCCAGTCGCCGCCGGCTCCGATTTTGTTCCCCTCCCCAACCTACAGGTCCGGGCTCTCGACGCCCACCTCCTCCTCAAGGACTTCAAGGACCGCTACGGCGACACCCTGCAACTCCTGGTGGAACGGGGTTCCTTCGTCGAAGGGGAAGATCTCACCCCCGTCTGGGACCTGGAATGGCCCGGGGTGGACGAACTGATGGGACTCTTGGAAATCCAGCGCCTGTTCGACGAAAACGCCGTCGATCGCGTCGTGGTGGACATGGCCCCCAGCGGCCACGCCCTCAACCTGTTCGGGCTGATGGACTTTTTGGACAACCTGCTCGAATCCCTGGAGCTATTCCAGGAAAAACATCGCACCATCGGCCGCTCCCTGACCGGACAACACCGCCGCGACGAGGCGGACACCTTTTTGGAAGAAATGCGGGACAAACTCGCCTCCGGGCGAAATCGGCTGCAAGACGCAGCCCACACCGCCTGCTTCGCCGTCGCCATCCCGGAACCGATGAGTTGGTTTGAAACCCAACGCTTCCTCGACGCCCTCGAAACCCTGAAAATCCCCGTGGGGGGGCTGTTCGTCAACCACATCGTCTCCGAAACCCAAGACGGCGATCGCTACCGGGAACAGCAACAACTCCTCGCCCAGTTCGTCGAGCTCGCCGGGGACAAACCCCTATTTCTGGTCCCAGAACTCCCCGAAGAACCCTTGGGGGTCCAATCCCTCGATGCCCTATTTTCCAAGGCGGAATTGCTGGGGAGGGAGGAGAAATGGGCCGTCGAAACGGAGGCGATGAGTCAAATGCCGCCAACCGTCACCTTCCCCGACGCCCCCAAATTCCCCGACTTTCTGGCGGTGGGGCGGCGGTTGCTGATCGTCGGCGGTAAAGGCGGGGTGGGGAAAACCACCGTCGCCTCGGCGATCGCCTGGGGGATGGCCCACCGACACCCCGATCGCCACATCCGCATCGTCTCCATCGACCCGGCCCACTCCCTCGGGGACGCCTTCGGGCAGTCTTTGGGACACGGGGCGATCGCGATCGCGGACAACCTCGAAGGCCAGGAAATCGACCCCGACCGGGTTCTGGACCGATTTCGCGAAGATTACCTGTGGGAACTGGCCGAAATGATGGGGGGGGACTCGGACGAGTCCAGTTCCCTGAAATTGGCCTACGGCCCCGAGGCGTGGCGGCGGATCGTCTCCCAGTCCTTGCCGGGACTTGACGAGATGCTGTCCCTGGTGGAGGTGATGGAGTTGCTCGAAAGCGGCGAGCAAGATTTGATAATTTTGGATACGGCGCCCACCGGCCACCTGCTGCGGTTTCTGGAGGTGCCCACAGCGATGAGCGACTGGCTGGCTTGGATTTTCAAGCTGTGGATCAAGTATCAGGATGTATTGGGGCGGGTGGAATTCATGGGAAGGCTGCGATCGCTCCGCCAGCGGGTGGTGAAGGCCCAGAAACACCTGCAAGACCCGGAATATACTGAATTTATCGGCGTCGTGCAGAACCGGGAGGCGGTGCTCGCGGAGGCAGACCGGCTGATCCGGGCGGTGGAAAATAAAGATATCGCCCAAAATTATATCCTCCACAACCGGGCCGAACCCGGTCGGGAAATTCCGGGCGATCGCTTTCCCGGACGGGCGATCGTCCCCC
>JBNGCR010000216.1:5593-9120 GCA_050045915.1 Limnospira sp. | reverse complement strand
CAGTTTTGGACTGCTTAAGAATCCCCGCGTCTTTAGACCGGGGAGAAGTCAAACGGAACCCAAGATGAAGTCATCCCCATCCAGAGTAGCCGGGATTTCGCCCGCGATCGCTCCTGGGTGGAACTGGTGGAACTCGAAGACGACCACAGTTTGGGTAACGTTCTGCCGGACATCTGGGAACACATCAAAAAGTTTTTGGAATTGTAGCGATCGCCAGAACAGTTCGGAGATAATCTCCCATAAAAGCTCACAGTCCATTTAAAATATTTCCAATTATCTGACCTGCCATGTCTACAACGATCGCCCTTATCGCCCACGAAAGTCAGCGGGAGTCCTTGGTTCAGTTCATCCAAGACCACCAGATCGCCCTCTCTCGCTACCAGTTCGTCGCCCCGGAAAGAACCGCCCAATACCTCCTGCAGGGCACCGGGCTCGAAGTCGAGGTACTCTCCTCCTTCCAACGGGGGGGCGACCTGGAACTGGCTGCCCGCATCCTGCAAGGCGACGAAATCGCCGCCTTAATTTTCCTGCTCGACCCCGGCCTTCCCCTGCAGGCCCCGGAAATTCAAACCCTGATCCGGGCTTGCAACCTCCACAACCTCCCCTTCGCCACCAACCTGGCGACCGCCACAGCCCTGTTGAGCGGCCTCACCCGCCACCGGACCGCCCACCTCATCTTCAACCCCGTTTCCGGGACCGGCAATCCCCAGCAGGATTTGGTGCTGATCCGGCAATTGTTGGAACCCCATATCCACCTGAAAGTTTGCTTCACCACCCCCGATGTGGGAGCCGAACAACTGGCGAGACAGGCCGTCGAGGCGGAACCTGACCTGGTGATCGCCTCGGGGGGAGACGGGACCGTTTCGGCGGTGGCGGGGGCGGTGATCGGAACCGATGTCCCCCTGGCTGTGATTCCCCGGGGGACGGCCAATGCCTTTTGTATGGCCCTCGGCATTCCCGGCACCGTTCGCGGCGCCTGCAATACCATCATTGCCGGGGTGACTCGCATCATGGATGCCGCCCGCTGCAACGATCATCCCATGATCCTGCTGGCCGGTATCGGCTACGAGGCGGAAACCATCAGCAAAGCTGATCGCGAAACGAAACAGCGGTGGGGGCCTCTGGCTTACGTCATGGCGGGGTTGCAACAGCTCGACGAGCAGACGTTATTTGAAACGGAAATCGAGATCGACGGGACCACCACCCGCGTCCAGTCCGGCGCCGTCACCGTCGCTAACGCCGCCCCCCCGACTTCGATCCTCGCCCAGGGGTTGGGACAGGTGATCCCCGACGACGGCCTGTTGGAAGTGATGATGTTCGTTTCCACCCAAAATCAAAAGTTGAACAAAATGCGGGCGATCGCGGGTATGATGGAACTGTTTGGGTCGGCACTGCTCAAAACCGGAACCCAGCGGGATAACATGATCGGGCTGCGGGCGAAGCGGGTGAAAATCAAAACCGAACCCGCCCAAAAAGTGGTTTTGGACGGCGAAATTATCGGCACGACTCCTTTGGAAATCGAATGCATTCCCAAGGGGTTAAAAATCATCGCCCCGGCGACACTTCCCAACTTCGCCTCCCCGGAAGATATGGAAGATGAAAGCGATCAAATCATGGGCAATGGGTAATAGAGCCAAAATGCAGACTTGGTAAATTCGGCACTTCCGCCATTGCGCCTCTTTGAGCCGAGTCCACTTGAGTGGACTTTCGCTATGAGCCTTGAAATTCATTTCAAGGCGGGTGAACTCGGAGACAGCGATCTGACTATTCAACCGGATTCGATCTCACTTTTTACTTTTCCTACTCCCCGCGCACAGCGCTATCATTCCACTCCCCCTGAAAGGTAAATCCCGCCCAATAATAGGGGGAATTGTACTCCGAACTCGCCAACATTTCCAACTGCGCCGATCGCATCGCTTCTACGGGCGACAAATTTTCGGACAGTATCTTTTGGTAAAACTTCGACATCAAAACCGACGTTCCCAGATCGTCTACGAACCACAGAGAAGCCACCAACCTCGGCGATCCGGCGTACATGAAACCCCGGGTAATTCCCACCATTCCTTCCCCTTTCAAATCCCGCCCCAAAGCTGTCTGACAGGCGCTCAACACCACCAATTCGGCGGGCAAATTCAAGTTGAAAATATCGTTCAACCGCAAATAGCCGTTTTGCCAATTTCCCCCTTCGTCAATCAGAGAAAAAACCAGCCCCGACAGCGCCGGATTGCGGCCGTTGGCGAAGCCGTGGGTGGCGAAGTGAATAATTTGATAATCTTGCAATTCTTCGGAGTTGAGAATCGCCTCCAAATTGGCGTCGAAATCGAAGGCGGCGGTGCTTTCGGTTTCCGGAACCAACCCCAAAATGGTTTCCGCTTCCGTGCGGGTATATTCGAGGCGGGCCCACCCATCTACCGCGTCCCGAGTCTCGCCTCTGGGCTCGGGTATTGCCGCCAGCAATAACTCGTCCGGTGGGGTGGCGGCGACGGGGGTTTTTACCCGTTCGTCGTCGGGGGTAAAGACCGGGTCGGCGAAGACGGCGAGGGTTTTAGTTGCCGGGGTTCGGGAGGCTGTATCTTGGCGAATTTGGGCGATCGCAGAAGCGGAGGGCGATCGCACAATTTCATACTGTTCGATCAGCGGTTCGTAGTCCTCCCCCCGAGAAATCGTCAGGGCAGAAAAGGGGATATTTTGCAAGATACCGTCGGCGGAAATTAACAGTCGTTTTTTCTGCAAGTGATCGGCGGCGGGTTGCAGTATCATTTCGCTCAATTCCCGGGCGGCGGCATTCACCCAGCGCGGATTGTCGCGTCGGGTAACACTGGTGATGGCGTACAGAAAATCATCCGCTTTGGCTTCAATTTCTTCTCGCCCCGGCAGTTCGTGGACGGTCATTTCCGTGGGGGTGACGACCCAGAGATAGCTGCTTTCTTCCCCCAAGGAATACTGCAACAAAACCGTCTCTTCGTCCACCACCTGTTGTTGCACGTCCACCAACGTCAGCGGTTGCGGTTGGGTGAGGGCGGCGTAGCGGGGACTGGCGGCGCGAATTCGGGCTCGGATTTCTTCGTACTGTTCCAAAAGTTCGGCGAGTTCCGCTTCGATATTTTCCTTTTGGGTGCGGGTGGAATTGTCGTCGCCGAAAATTTCCAGGCGGCGGGTTTCTGCGGCATCGAGTTTTTGTTGCAAACGGCGTTCTTCGGCCACCAATTCCGGATCGACACCTTGGCGGATATCGGCGTTGGCTTCCCGCAGCAATTCCAACAGGGTCCGGGCGCGCGATCGCTCGCTGGCGTGGAATGCGAGGGCGTCGTAACCGCGATCGGGGTTTTGTTGATGCAGTTGCATCAATAGCTCAATGTAGAACTGGTAACGGTCTTGAACGGTGGAGAAAAAGGTTTGGCGGAGTTCGCCAGATGGGGCGAGGCTGCGGAGTTCTTCAATTAAGCCAATCGCCTGTTCCATGTTGGCAAGGGCTTCGGTGAGTGAGCCTTGGGAACGTTGGAGAAAAGCAATGTTGCCGAGGGTGG
>JBNGCR010000216.1:2731-5493 GCA_050045915.1 Limnospira sp. | reverse complement strand
GAGCGATCGCCCACCGCTTGAAATAAAGGTAGCGCTTGCTCGTAATACTCCAGGGCTTGTTGCTTTTCCCCCAAAAGATCGTGGACTCGACCCAATGCCAGTTGAGCGAAAGCTTGGTTGGTGCGATCGCCCGCCCGTTCGTACAACCTCGCCGCCTCCTCAAAATCGGGAATTGCGGCCCGCAGCGATTCTGCCGTCCCTTGCTGAAACAGTTTCAATCCCCTTTGGTAGCTGGCATCCGCCGCGCCCGAATCGGACTGTTGGGCGATGAGTGTCGGCTCCGCCAATGCCGGGAGTTGAGCCCATCCCGCCGGAGCGTAAAAACCCGCGATCGCCACCCAGATAGACCACCCGCTTTTCGTCCACATCTGTCTCTGATTGTCAGTCAACTACCGTTTCTTTTATATTTGTACGCAGTCGCGGCGTTTATGCAATCCGAGAAACTGCATTTTTCGGGATTCCTTCAAGTCCAAAACCTCCGCGCGATCGGCTCCAAACGGCAAGCTGATAGCTGAAAGCTGACTGCTGAAAGCTATATTTTAATCGAGCAATCCCCGGCCGTTGTTGCTGAACTCCTCCACCGTTCGCTCGGACAGTTCGTGGGTGGTGAGGGCCTGCAGGATGTCGAAGGGGAGGGTGAGGTGGTAGGCGCCCGCCCGGAGGGTGGCGGCGGCTTCTGCGGGGGATTTGATACTGGCGGCGAGAATTTTGGTGTCGCTGCCGGCGAGGATGTCCGCCATCTCCCGAACCAGGGCGACGCCATCTCCCAGGAGTCGGGTGGCCCGGTTGACGTAGGCGATCGCATATTTGGCCCCCGCTTCCCTCGCCACCGCTGCCTGTGCCGCACTGTAAATAGCCGTGACGGAACAGCAAATTTTCGGCGACAGGTGGGAGACGACGTGGAACCCCAAAGCCGTGGCGGGCACCTTCAAAACCGTCTGTTCCCCGAGGATATTGTAAGCCGCCCAGGCTTCCGAAACCATTCCCTCGAAATCCAAAGCGGTGAGTTGATAGTAAATCTCCCCCGCGAAAAGTTCCCGGAGTCCCTTCAGGGTTTCTTCCGGGGAAAGGTCACTTTTCGCCAACAGGGTGGGGTTGGTGGTGACTCCCTTCACCCATCCGAACTGGCTGGCGGCCTGGGCTTCCGGGAGAATGGCTGAGTCGAGATAGAGAGCCACGATTTTACCTCCGTATAAGGGTGTGGGGTGTGGGGTGTGGGGTGTGGGGTGTGGGGAAGAATTGATAACAATTGATAGAGCATTTCTCAATCGGGATTTGAGATTATCCCACATCCTAGGCCGGGTTGGGACACCTGGCAAATCAATCGTAGGAATGTATAGCGGCGTGAAGTCATTCTGAAAAATACCTGGCCCCCAAACCCCCAATCCTGGGGGCTTTGAGCCGCTCAAATTTTCACGAATCATTTCACACTGCTATATAGCGGCGAGCGATCTATTTACAGTTTCCGAAAGGAGGACAAACCTTGAAATCCTGATGACAAGGGAATTTCCCATCCCTACACCCTACACCCCAGCGCACAGCGCTATACCTCCCAACTATCGCCCGTCGCCTGTTGCCTGTTGACTTTTGCCGACTCCCAACCCGAATTTCATCTCGTTTTTAATCTCGTTTAAACCTTAAGTTAACCTAAAAGCGTTAGGCTTTGGGCTGTAAGCGTTCCCCATTCCCGTAGGTGTTGCCGTGGCTACCTTGCAGCTTGTCGCCGTCCCTGACAGCCTGAAATCCCGCCGTTTTTCCCGGGGCGATTTCGTTCCCCTCTGGCCCGATGCGTTGTGGAAGATAGAGGAGGGGGTCGTCCGCACCTTGACTTGGGGCGACGAGGGAAATTTGATCGGTTTGGGATATTGGGGACCCGGAGAAATTATCGGTCAACCCCTGTCCCGACTCAACCCCTATCAAATTGAATGTCTGACGCCGGTCAAAGTCAATCTTATCCCCTCCGCACAGTGGCCCCAAGAGTTGGATCGGATTTTATACTATCTCCAGCAGATGGAGGAACTGCATAGCCTCCTGCAAACCCAACGCACCGATGAACGGCTGTTGAATTTTCTGAGATGGCTGGCGAAAAAGTTCGGCTGTCCCGTCGAGGAGGGTACGTTAATCAACCTCCGCCTCACCCATTTGGAAATGTCTGATGTGATCGGAACCACCCGCGTCAGCGTCACCCGGATGATGACGAAGTTGGAACGGGAGGGTATGATCCTGCGGCCCCGCCGCCACTGTGTCGTTATCAAATAGTATGTTCCGACCAGAATTAAAAAAGTAAAAAGTATTACGGTAATTTTCAAGTTGATCAGGTACGCCGGTTGACTCAAAGTCCCCCCTTTTCAAGGGCAGGGTCGTTTCATTATATGATATAATGGGGGGGAATTTGACGAAAGCTGACGGCTGAAAGCTGACGGCTGACCGCTAAAGGGGGATATGGTGAACGGCAATATTTTCGCGGCGATCGCATCCCCAACCTCAGAGCCCCTGTTCCCCATCCGCCAAAATGAAAAATGGGGATATATCGACAAAAGCGGCCGGATGGTTATTTCCCCGCAATACGACGGAACCTCGGGATTTTCGGAAGGGTTGGCGGCGATCGCGGTCAAATCGAAATGGGGTTTTATCGATCGCACCAACCGCCCCGTCATCCCCCCCCAATTCGATGTCGCCTGGAGCTTTTCCCAGGGATTATCTGCGGTAAAATTAAACGGAAAATGGGGATTTATCGACACAACTGGAAACGCAATAATTCC
>JBNGCR010000216.1:0-2631 GCA_050045915.1 Limnospira sp. | reverse complement strand
GCGATCGCGCCCCGGTTCGATTTCGCCTGGGATTTTTCCGGCAATTTGGCTCCTTTTAAAATTGATAAAAATTGGGGATATATCGACAAAACTGGTGCATCAAAATTTCCTCGAAACTTTTCTGAAACCAAGTCATTTTCTGGAAAATTGGCGGCTGTTAAAGTCAAGGATAAATGGGGATATATCAATCCGAAAGGCGAGATGCAAATACCCCCGCAGTTCGACAGCGCAGCCGCCTTTGAAAACGGACTCGCCGCCGTCCGACTCGGGGCGGATTGGGGATATATCGATCGCCGGGGCGAGTGGGTTTGGTGGCCGTCCGAAATGCCCACCTTGACCTCCCTCGGTAACGGGTGATACGGACAATTAACTCAATCAACATTCTGAGAATCCGCACCGGGAATCAATTCCCAAGGGCGCAAGGCTTGCGCCCCTACCTGCTCAAATCATCGGTCGATGATCGGGGAGGTTTAGGAGGGGATAACCGGATCTGATATAAAGTGTTAAAAAAAACTCCAGAATGAGTAAATAAAAACGCAACAATTCTATTAACATTAAATAAAAAAACGATTCTCCTCGCATCCCAACACGCTTCGGATATAATGACCGTGACGGCGCACCGAACCCGAGATCGACCCCCCGGGTTCCCCGTCAGATTGCCCCCTTGTGCGAATTGAGTGCCCCTTCATGGCCGATCCGCGTGACATCGAACAGCTCACTGAGCAATTGTACCAGTGCGATGACGAGCAGCTACAACGGCAGTACCAGAGGGGTTTGCCCATCGATTCCCTGGCGGCGCTGCTGGCCCGGAGCGACTCGGAAGAGGTCGTTGTCCGGGTGATGCGCTGGGTGCTGCGGGTCGATCCGATCCGGGGAATCGCCCTCACCCAGGCGATCCAGCCCCGGTTGCAGACGAAGGCTTTCGCCCTGGTGGGACAGCTCAAAATTCCCCTGCCCTTCAAAATTCGCCTGCTGGGACGGACCCGATCGCCCCGCCTGATCCCCTGGTTGTTGAAGGGGTTGAAACACGAGAGCGGGGAAGTCAACGCCTGGTCTGCCTGGGCTCTGGTTCAGATCGGCTACCCCGCCGAACCGCACCTGATGGAGGCCCTGAAAGAAACGGTTCCCAGGGCGAGGGTGTGGGCGGTGTGGGCCTTGGGGCAGATCGGGAGCGATCGCGCCATCGCCGGATTGATTCAGGCCCTCAACCATGACGATCCCCAGGTGCGCTGGCGGGCGGCGACGGCCCTGGGCAACCTGAAATCCTCGGCAGCGATCGCGCCCCTGGAACGGGTTCTGGCCGACGACGGCGATCGCTACGTCCGGGGTCGGGCGGCGACGGCCCTGGGACTGCTGGACCGGGAAGAGGTGATCCCCCAACTGGAAGCAGCCCTGGACGACCCCAATTTCTACGTCAACGCCAACGCGGTTTATGGACTCTGGGCGATCGGCACCCCGGCGGCCCGGGATGTCCTGATCCGCGCCCTGAACCACCCCAACGGCGACGTCCGCACCCGGGTGATCGAAGTGCTGGCGAAAAGTGATCGCGAGGCCACCTGGAACGCCATCCTCGACAAACTCGACGACCCCGATCCCTACGTCCGGGCGAAAGTGCTCGAAACCTTCCAATTTGTGCGGACAGCCGAGGCCCTGGCCGGCATCAAACGGGCGATGGACGACCCCGATCCCTACGTCGGGTCCATCGCCCAAACCATCGTCGATCGCCTCAACGAAGAAGTCGCCGAAGCCAGCACCGAAATGGCGGGCGATCGCGGTTCCGAGTCCTGCCACCCCCTCCTCCCCAAACTGTGGATTTCCTCCCGACTGCAACTCGAAAATTATATCGTCCACAAAAATCGCGGTGCCGATGTCGAACATATCATCTCCATCGCCAATTCCGGGGACTCCCTCCCCAAATTTATTTCCCAAGTCCCCCACCGCCTGAAATTGGAGTTCGACGACATCCACATCCCCGACAGCGATCCCCAGTACGTCCTCCCCCAACGCGAACACGTCATCCGGGCGATCGAATTTATGGAAACCGTCGATCCCGACGGGGGAGATCTCCTCGTCCACTGCCAGATGGGAAACCGGCGATCGCCCGCGATCGCCCTGGCCGCCTGTGCTTCCCGCCTCCCCGCCGGCTTGGAAGATGAGGCCTTCGCCTGCGTGATGGAGGCCCAACCCCAGGCGTCGCCGAATCCCTGGATCGTGGAATTGGCCGATATGCTGTTGAGGCGGGGCGGGCGGCTGATGCGGATGGTCGGATAAGGGTGTAGGGGGTAGGGTGTAGGGTGTAGGGAGTCGGGAGTCGGGAGGAAGCGGAGGGGGCAGCGGGTGGGATATCTGGACCGCTTGGGAATCAATTCCCAAGCTAACAGCTCAAATCATCTGAAGATGATTGGGGAGGTTGAGGAGGGGATAACCGGATTTGATATTAGGACGGTTATGCTCCAACCGAGTCCACGCAAGCGTGGACTTTTGCTGTGAGCCTTGAAATTCATTTCAAGGCGGGTCTCAAATTGGCAGATCTGTCCTAACCGTTCTGGCGGTTGCTATATAAGCTTGCCTCCTCCGCCTCCTCCGCCTCCTCCGCCTCCCCTGCCTCCTTGGGCGTGAGGGCAAGTATCA
>JBNGCR010000215.1:0-9151 GCA_050045915.1 Limnospira sp. | reverse complement strand
GATATAATCAGAAATACCTATTAGGGATTGAAACTGGAATCGCGGATAGCGGTGAAGCACCGGAAACTTGATATAATGTCGGATTCAGTTGTTTGAGCCGCACGAATTCCCCAATCATCTTTAGATGATTTATGCTATTAGCTTGGGAATTGATTCCCAAGCGGTTTGGAGATTCAACCGGATTGGATAGAATCAGAAATACCGATTAGGGATTGAAACGATTGAAACCGTTATTGACGCCGCATCAAAATCGCGCCATTTTCGCTGAGTTGAACCTGCCATTCCGGCAACCAATTCAGATAGCGGATGGGACGATCGCTCGGCATATTCATAGTTTGGAAATTCTCCGCCTGTCCCGGTTCGCTGAAAATGCGATCGTCGAACAAAACCAGAGTGCGGACGTGGGGAGGAAGCACGATCGCATCCTCGTCCAAATCGTGGGATAAATCCGGCAATTGATAGTTCTGAAAATAGAGATCCATGAGGCGGTAATAATAATCCCGAGTCAGGACGACGGTAGTTTCCGGGGGGAAGCGATCGCGGACAAATTCGATCCGTTCTCCCACATCCAAATTGAACCGTCGCAACTCTCCAGCAGTCGGCATTCCGGGGGGACCTAAAAGGAAAAATAACCCGTTCAAACCAACGATCGCGGCAGTGAGAATTGCCCAGGCTTGGCGGTGATATTTCGAGAGGCGATCGCCCCACCAAACCATCGTGAATCCCCCCATCATCAGAACCGCCGGCATAATCGTGAACGTCTGGGGTTTGCGGCGGAGGTGAACCAAAGAAAAATACAACAATCCCGGAATTAAAGCGGCAAATAAACTCTGAATTTTCCAATCCCGGCGAATCAAATACCCGATCGCCTGGCGATCGCGCACCAACATCCAAAACATCGGAATAATCGCCAATCCCACCACCCGAAAATAAGCCTTCATCAATACCATCACATTGTCGAATACCTCCCCCAAGGAATCCGCATCCTGGCGGGTGGTGTGCACGGGTAGCCAATTTTGCACCAACTCCCAATAACTTTGCCATCCCCCCGCACTGGCAATTAACGGAACGAACCACAACCCCACCGCCAGCCAACCGACTCCAAAGGCTAAAATCACCTGAAAAAAGGTAAACGAATTTGGACTGTCAGTTTTGCGGGAACGCCGCCACCCGAAAAACACCGCCAGCAGGGCAAGGGGAAGCAAGAAAAAGGGCGTGCTGGGACGAATTCCGCCCGCCAAACCCATCAATATCGCCAAACTAAATAGGGCACGGCGATCGCCCAATCCCGTATAATAGGCGGCGAGATAAATCAGCACCACCCAGCAAAATTCCAAGGCGTGGGAAAACGCCGTTTCGCCGTAGTACCAAAACAGGGGACTGGTGAGGGCGAGTAACGATACACTCCAGCCAACCCGGCGATTGTACCAAGCATTTCCCAACAGAAACAAAGCGGCAACCGTCACCCCCGAGGCGACAATATTGACGGCAACCAAACTCAGCGTCGGATCATCGATAAACAGGTTGAAAAACCTCGCCATCCAGATAAAAATGATAAACATCCCCGGCATCTGCGGCTGGTTTCGACTGACGTCAAACTCGCGAACCGCCATCGCGAAATGTCCCTCGTCCCCCTCCGGAAATTGGGTGTGGAAGGGGAGGCGAGTCAGTATCGTGAGGGCAAATAGTGCGATCGCGATCGCGGAATCTTTCCAGATGCGATCGCCACTGGCGGACGGTTTGGCGGTTTCTGCGGGACTCAAACTCATGGACAATTTTGGCGACACCCGACGGACTGAGAGAAAGTATAGCAGGCAAAAGTGCAATCCCCCTAGCCCTTTGAAAGGTGAACTTTGAGCCTTACTCCCCCCTTATTAAGGGGGGCTGGGGGGGATCTACCTGCCAAATTCCCCAATTCTCGACGGTATCGAGAAGAGTCCCGGGGAGCTCGGGGTGCCAGTCAGTGCGAGTGAGGATATAATCGGCTTGGAAACTTTGGGCGATCGCGACTAATTCCGAACCCGACTTTTGGCGGTAGCGATCATCTAAATCTGCGCGAGAAGCATCGACAGTTCCGGTTATTTGTTGCATCCGATCTTCCCATTTTAATATACCGCGATCGGTGAAGGGAAAACTTTTGAATGACCACACCACAGAACGCTGGGAGTAGAAGCGAAAATCTTCGTCGGAGGGTGGCACTAAAACCAGGGCATCTTGGGGACTCTGTTGGCGGAACCGTTCCCCCAAAATTTCCACGGGCTCGTCCGGTTTCGCGACGATTTTTAGGCGGTTTGGCATCCAGGAAAAAGCCACAATTATCAAAATTGACAATAGGGCGACTTTCAGTAATTTCGGAAACCGGGGAAGGGGTGCGATCGCGGGCAAAAATAGAGTGAGAAACAGAAACAAATCATAATGATAGTTTAACACGAAAGTTAGCAGCAGTAAAAATAGGGAGCCGTAATCGATCCAGCCAAGTTTCTGGGATGGCGTTTGGATTCGTTTTATGGAACCCAAAAATAGCAAAGTGAAGATAAGACCGAAGTAAGAACAGAGTAAAATTGACAAAATCAGCATCAAACCGACGATATAAAAATAGACTTGCCGATTTTTAAGCCGGGATAGATGGCGCTGTGCAAACCAGAGCTTTATGGCTGTTATCGCCAACAAAATCCCGCTATTTTTAATCACGATAAGGGCGATTAATAGACATCCCAAGGGCAGATTGCCACTCCGGTAAGATTGACTAACCCAAGCCGCGATCGCCATTAAAACCACCAGTTGAATAAAAGGTGTCGTCCTCGCCAGTTGCAGTTTCGCAAAGGTGGCGATCGGGATGATTTCGACGAACACATACCCCAGCAGCAACAATCCCAAAGCGGCGATAAAAATAACCCGCAGTTTGAATTTATCCTCCGATTTAAAAACCGATGAAATTGATATCAAAATCCACCCGGCAACCGCGAACCCGATCCAATTGATCCACCCCCGAGATCCCGTCAATCCAAACTTAGAATAAATGACGTGGTGGGGGTGGCGAATGTAGCCGTAAAGATAGATAAACTGTTGGTCGTCCATCAAGTCACTTCCCGTCCCCCCAGTGAGTTTCATGGGCAGGTAGACACAGGCGGCGAAAAGGGTCAATAATAGAAATGCAATAATCAGAAATTTCGAACTCGATAAAATTTCCTCAAATCCTTCTTTAAAATCTCGTTTTTTACTGTCAAATTTAAAACCTATATAAGCTTCTAATATTGCGATAGGGGCGAATAATATGCCTGGAATAATACCGACCAAAAATTGTAGCAGACAGGCGCAGCCAAATAGACCGTATCCGATGATCCAGCGACTCTTGAAACAGTGGTAAACACCCCAGATTGAAACAGCGATCGCGAAGGTGGCGGGGATGGGTTCGGTGCGGAATAAATCGGTAAAGCCGATGGTTCCGTTGGCGGCTGATAAGCCCAAAAAAGGCAAGGTTGCAGCCGAGATGAAATCCCGACACAAAAACCGGGCGATCGCATACAAACCCGAGACAAATGAAGCCAGTGCGATGAGATAATAAATGAACGTAATTGTCGAAATATCAAATCCCAACCTTGCCGGAAATTCCATTAAATGATAATAATAAAATCGGGGGTTGAATTGCATCATTTCCCGGACGTAAAAATCCCGGGGATAGAGGGTCGGGTCGAGCAGGGATGCGATAGCTGGGAGCTGGTTGCGGAGATTGGCGGATGCGAATTCATATCCGTAGAAGATCGTCGTTCCCAAAAGCACGAAAACCGCGATCGCAACTCGCCTTAACCCCGTCAACCCAGATTCGGCATCCATAGAAAGTTAGATATTGCCTGGACAGACCTCACTGTAGCCGAGTCCGTCCCGAACTGCAAAGGAACAAATTGGGGCTGGCCGTCATCTGTGAATATACCGAGCGATCGCACCCCGACATAGCCTTTCTTTCCAAACCCATCATTCCAGAATTTGGCCGTCATAAAAAAAGCCGCCGATCGCCCGGATCGACAGCCTCAAACGTACTCCATTCTACCGATTGTAGAATCCCAAGTTCATGGACTCAAAAGTTCCCGGTTTTGCTCCCCAAATCCCAAAACCAAATCCCATTCTCCACCCCCGGAAGCCCCATTCAGCTCAAATTGTTAAAATTCCCTGTCGGCCATTGTTCGCCCCCCGACGCCTCGAATTCCTACCCCAACAGAGATCCGCGGCCATTGCCAAACGGAATCGTTATGATATAAATGTTGAAAAATCTTAATCTTTATTTACACAATGCAATTGTCCCGAGTCGGTCTGACCGATATCAAAGCATTCATCAAGAAAAATATATTCTTCGGGAACGACCCCAGCCTGGAACTGGTCGCCATTCTAGCGGTCTACTTCGTCCAGGGAATCCTCGGGTTAGCCCGTCTCGCCGTCAGCTTCTTCCTCAAAGATGACCTGGGGATGAGTCCGGCGGAAACCGCCGCCCTGTTCGGCATCGTCGCCATCCCCTGGGTGATCAAACCCGTATTCGGCTTCCTCTCCGACGGGTTGCCCATTTTCGGATACCGTCGCCGACCCTACCTGATCTTATCCGGTCTGCTGGGGACGCTCTCCTGGATCGCCCTAGCCACCGTCGTTAGCCACCCTGTCACAGCGACAATCGCGATCGCCCTCAGTTCCCTCTCCGTCGCCATCAGCGATGTCATTGTAGACTCCCTGGTGGTGGAACGAGCCCGAAACGAATCCATCGGCAACATCGGTTCCCTGCAGTCCCTCTGCTGGGGAACCTCCGCCGTCGGGGGATTAATTACCGCCTACCTGAGCGGCTACCTCCTGGAAGCCTTCAGTGCCCGGACCGTTTTCCTGATCACCGCCACCTTTCCCCTGCTGGTGTCCGCCGTCGCCGGAGCGATCGCAGAAGATCGGGTCAGCAATGTCTCCAACAGGGAAACCGTCAAAAGTCAAATCAAACAACTGCGGGGGGCCATCACCCAAAAATCCATCTGGCTGCCCACCGCCTTCGTGTTCCTATGGCAGGCCACCCCCACCGCCGACTCCGCCTTTTTCTACTTCAGCACCAACGAACTCGGGTTCCAACCCGAATTTCTGGGGCGAGTCCGCCTCATCACCAGCATCGCCTCCCTAGTCGGGATCTGGCTGTTCCAGCGATTCTTCAAATCCGTCCCCTTCCGGAAAATTTTCCTGGGATCGACCTTAATTTCCTCCGCCCTCGGCATGACCATGTTGCTCCTCGTCACCCACGCCAACCGCAGCCTCGGCATTGACGACCACTGGTTCAGCCTCGGAGACAGCCTGATCCTCACCGTCGCCGGACAGATCGCCTATATGCCCGTCCTCGTCCTCGCCGCCCGCCTCTGTCCGCCGGGAGTCGAAGCCACCCTGTTCGCCCTGCTGATGTCCATCGCCAACCTCGCCGGACTCCTCTCCCACGAATCCGGCGCCCTGCTGACGTATTTATTGGGCGTGACCGAGACGAATTTCGATAACCTGTGGCTGTTGGTCGTCATCACCAACCTCACCACCCTCCTGCCCCTGCCCCTGATCGACTGGCTACCCCAGGTCAGCGCCCGGGGGGAAGAAGAAGTCCCCTCATCCCCGATCGCCCAACCCGAACCCTTGGGGCCGGAATTGGTTCCCGAATTCGTGTCCGATTAGTTGTGTTTCAATCTCGACCATGCAAAATTTGACCTCCAAACCCTCCAAAACTGAACTCCCCTACGATCCCGAAGATTGGAAGCGGGGCTATGAGTCCCAACCCAATGAATACGATTACGCGATCGCCGACGTAGACGGAGAAATCCCCCCCGAACTCGAAGGAACCCTGTTCCGCAACGGCCCCGGCCTTTTAGATATCGGCGGTCTGCCCATCCAACACCCCTTCGACGGGGACGGCATGATCTCCGCGATCGCCTTCCGAGACGGACGGGCCCACTACCGCAACCGCTACGTCCACACCGAAGGCTATTTAGAAGAACAAAAAGCCCAGACCATCCGCTATCGGGGCGTGTTCGGCACCCAAAAACCGGGGGGATGGCTGGCCAACGCCTTCGACCTGCGGCGGAAAAATATCGCCAACACCCAGGTCATTTACTGGGGCGGCAAACTCCTGGCCCTGTGGGAAGCCGCCCAACCCCACCGCCTCGACCCGAACACCCTGGAAACCCTCGGAACCGACGATCTCGGCGGCATCCTCGAACCGGGCGAAGCCTTCGCCGCCCACCCCCGCATCGACCCCCGTTCTCAATTTAACGGGGGAAAACCCAGCCTGGTGAATTTTTCCATCACGCCGGGACTCTCCACCACCATCACCATCTACGAACTCGCCCCGGACGGCGGACTGATACACAAACACGCCCACTCGGTGCCCGGATTCGCCTTCGTCCACGATTTCGCCATCACCCCCAACTACTGCATCTTTCTGCAAAATCCCGTCCGCTTCAATCCCCTCCCCTACCTGTTCGGACTCTGCGGCGCGGGGCAGTGCCTCAATTTTCAACCAAACGAACCCACCCGGGCGATCGTGATTCCCCGCGACCCGAAACGGCGATCGCACAAAAAATTGCTCGACATCGAATCCGGGTTCGTCTTCCACCACGTCAACGCCTTTGAAACGGGGGACGAAATCTATCTCGACTCCATCTGTTACGAGTCGCTACCGGGCGTTGACCCCCAGGCGAATTTCCGCCAGACTGACTTTACCGCCCTCGAACCGGGCCAACTGTGGCGCTTTAACCTCAACTTAACCACGGGGGAAGTTAAACGCCAAATGGTGGAATCCCGGTGTTGCGAGTTCCCCACCCTCCACCCCGATCGCATGGGCCGTCCCTACCGATATTTATACCTCGGCGCGGCGCACCAGCCCGAGGGAAATGCCCCCCTGCAGGGAGTTTTGAAGGTGGATCTAGAAACCGGCGATCGCCAACTTTGGAGCGCGGCACCCCGGGGATTTGCCGGTGAACCCCTGTTCGTCCCCCGCCCGGACGGAAGCTCGGAGGATGACGGCTGGGTGTTGGTCTTGGTGTACAATAGCGAAACCCACCAGTCCGATGTCGTCATCTTGGATGGCAAGGACGTGAATCAAGGCCCCGTCGCCCGGTTGCACCTCAAACACCATATCCCCTACGGCCTGCACGGAACCTTCGCGAAACTTTAAGTTTTAATAAGTTTTCAGTTGTCTCCGCTGACAACAATTCCGCGCTTTCCCACGGGTTGGGGGCGCGGAATTTGGATGGGAACAGCAAAACCGTCGGGGCGAATAGTATTGGCTTTGCTTCTCTGTCGTGTGGGATACAACTTGAGGGCCGGTCCGTCCCGGTACAATAGACCACAGTGTGGCAAAATTTGCAAGGAGGTCACGTTGAGCAACTCGGCGGATGCGATCGCGCGATCGAAATTAATCCATCCCATCAAGTGGGACCAACAATCCACATCCCAGACGGTTTCCGAACCGACGTTTTATTATTTCGCCTACGGTTCCTGTATGTGTCCGGTGGACTTACAGCGGACCCTCGGCGAACCCACCCACGCTTACGTCATCGGGCCGGCAATTTTGCGGGGCTACCGATTGGGTTTTTACCGCCGTTCCCGACGTCGCAACTGCGGCGCGTTGGATGTCGTCCAAGATCCCCATTCTCATGTGGAGGGGGTATTGTATCAGTTGCCCTGGCGGTTGAGCGATCGCCTCGACGAACGGGAAGAGGTGAAAATCGACCCCCAGCGGAACGTCCACGTCGGGGGATATCGCCCGGAAATCATCGAAGTTTGCGCCGACGGTAAGCATTATAAAAACGTGCGAACCTACATGGTGATTGAGAAACTGCCGGAGGAATTGGCACCGAACGATTGGTATTTTAATGTCGTGTTGCGGGGTGCCGTCACCTGCGGTTTGACCCAGGAATATTGCTGGAAATTATTCGAGCATATGTACAGTTTGCAGCGGCGAAAAGTGCCAGTCATCTCAAATCCGGTTGAATGCTCGGAACAAAACGGGTTGTATATCAAGACCGCTTGGGAATGAATTTCCGAGGGCGCAAGCCAGGGGCCCCTACCCGATCAAATCCGATTCAGATGATTGGGGAGGTTGAAGAAATGGATCACCGGATCTGATATAGCAATGTGAAATGATTCGTGAAAAATTGTCAGCTAAGAGCCCCCAGTATTGGGGGTTTGGGGGCTAGGTATTTTTCATCATGACTTCACGCTGCTATATCAGTTATCGACTCCCTATCAATTACACTCGGGCGATCGCGATCTATCTTCAGAACAGAGCGACGGCTGCGGTTCCGATTCCGCAACCGGGAGCCACATCTGGCCATTGGTTAAAATCGCCAAATTAATCGCCGTGACGACCAAAACTAATAAACCGCAGAGCAGCCACATTTTCAGCTCTGGCGTTCCGGAAGTTGCCGGAGTTTCTCCCGAAAAAATCAGGGTCAATTCCTGGCGGCTGCGGTTAACTTCATACCGAAATACTCCCCAGAAGATGGCGAAGGACGAAAGCGGAACCCCGATCAAAAGGAAGGGAAAAAGAGAAAAGCTGCCCGACAGGATTTCGGAAATCAGAATGACGGCAAAAACCCCCATCCAAAAGAGAAATAAAGGGATGGCGATCGCCGCGACAACGGGATGTAAATCTATCCGAATTTGAATCCGAGTTTTGCGATCGGAAAGGGATTCAAACTTTCCGCTAATCAGCGGCAAAAAGGAGTTGCGATAGTGAATGATGCGGCGGATCTCGAATGCAGAATCGGAAATCGCGCCTTCGTAGGGTGCATGACGGCGAGAAAACCCCCAGCGAACCATTTGGTAGGGTTCGAGATGGGCTTCTAGTCGCGCGATCGCGATTTTGAGGGGAATGGGTACGGTTAGGGTTAGGGATTGGCGACGTAAGAGTTGCATCATCTCAAAATTGGGTTGAGAGAAGAATTGAGAATTGACAATTATAGCAGAGGGAGCCAGCCATTCATCATTAATAATGATGAATGATATCATGTCCGCTAAAACCATTATAATTCTAGGTTTTCCTTGTTCCTCCTGAAACCGCTTCAAACTTTTGCCGATTGCCTCTTGCCGATTGCCTTTTCTGGACGGATTGTGTAAGTATTCAAACGGACTTGATATGATTAATTGA
>JBNGCR010000214.1:0-9179 GCA_050045915.1 Limnospira sp. | reverse complement strand
AAGAGGCAATAGGCAATAGGCAATAGGTAAGGGGTAAGAGGCAATAGGCAATAGGGATCTCAAATTAGGGCGCAAGACGCAGCGCCCCTACAATCCAACTAAATATTATCCTTCCTTCTCCGTCGGTGCGGACAGCGTGAGCAAAAATGCCAGATTTTCTTCCGTCTTGAGGGCGTGGGGGGCGTTGGCTTTCATGAACACGAAAACTCCGGGTTCCAGGGCGATATCTTTTCCTTCCAGGGTTAAAATGCCTCTCCCCTCCAAAACGTTGACCGTCGCATTTCGGCTGGAGGTGTGTTCGGAAATCTCCGTCCCCGCCGCCAGACAAAATAACGTGTACTGACAATTTTCGTCTTTGAGTAACACGCGGCTGACAATTCCCTCCGACGCATATTGAATCTGTTCCCGAAGGTTGATGATTTTTGAGGTGTCGGGCTGTATGATGGCGCTCATCTTGAATTTTTCTCCGTTGTAATAATTACCATTGTAGCGATCGCACCTTCGGGGAAAGGAGGGAGTGGGGAGTGGGAAGTGGGGAGGAAAGAGCACAATGTCTCACGTCTCACTTCGATGGCCGTCGCCAAAGTCGTTTGGACATCGAACGACTCTGAAACTCAGACAATGGGCGCTTTTTTTCCCGATTGCCGATTGCCGATTGCCGATTGCCTCTTTCCCCGCCCCAATTGTTCGCGAATTGTCCGATAATCGAAACGGATATTGCAGAAACCAGGAATCTCAATCATGGCTTTGACCGCTTCGACAATGTTAGACCTGGGGACGAAAGCCCCCGACTTCCAACTCAAGGACGTCACATCGGGGGAGACGATTTCCCCGGATACGTTTGCCGACAAAAAGGCCCTGCTGGTGATGTTTATCTGCTCTCACTGTCCCTTCGTGAAGCACGTCCAGGACGAGCTGGCCAAGCTGGGAAACGATTATCTGCCCAAAGGGGTGAGTCTCGTCGCCATCAGTTCCAATTCCGTCCAAACTCACCCCCAGGACGGGCCGGAACACCTTAAAACCCAGGCGGAAACTGTGGGCTTTCCCTTCCCCTACTGCTACGACGAAACCCAGGATGTCGCCCAGGCGTACACGGCAGCCTGTACCCCGGATTTTTTCCTGTTTGACGGCGATCGCAAATTGGTCTACCGGGGCCAACTTGACGACTCCCGCCCCGGAAATAACAAACCCGTGACGGGGGTAGATCTGCGGGCAGCGTTGGACAAAGTTATAGCCGGAGAATCCATTTCGGAAGACCAAAAACCGAGCATGGGTTGCAACATCAAATGGCATCCGGGACGCGAACCGAGCTATTTCGGATAATTGATAATTGACAATTTAAAATTGAGTGAGAAACCGGGTTTCTAAAAATGTTTCGGGTTGAAGACTCAGAACTCGGAAAGAAACCCGGTTTCGGAAAACGCCCGAAACCCTAATCTGTAATTGCCCTCAACAAGACATCCGTCAAGCTGATTTCTTCGAGATCTTCCAAAGTCACCGTATCGCAGATATCGTACTTGGCACCGTCAGCCTGCAACTCGTCGTCGAGCATCCGGAAAAATTCGGCAGCCCGGGCATCCGCCCCGACCCGGATCAGTTCGATCGCCAATTCTTCTTCGTGGCTCAACTGATTGGAAGCGTTCACCAAAATTTGCTTAATTTCCAACAAAGGATTGATAATATCCCCCCCCGTCACCACCAAAATGGTTTCGCCGTTGGGCTGCGATCGCTCCATCGCCCGCCGCTCAAAGTAGCGATCGGTGGCATCCTTGAGGACAGCCGCCAAGTTGGCTTTTCCAGACGGTTTGCGATCTTTAAAAATCTCGCCGATGTGGTCTGACTTGATGCGATCGTAGCGTTGGAAATCGTCGGCGAATAAATAGATCGCGATCCCGTCGGGGTCGAAATGTTCGCAGTACGTCGCCAGTTCCAACGTCGATTTTTGCATCAACTCCCACCGCGATCGCCCCGCTTTGTCGGCCGGTATCGCCATGCTCTGACTCCGGTCAATGATGAGAGTATAATCTCGTTTCTCCAGGGCCGCACCCCCTTCCAGCAAAATATCCATCCAAAACCTCCAGATTCGATCAAGACTGTATCACTCTTCCTATTTAGAAAAATCATAGAAGAATGCAGCACTGGCCAATTTTACGGTTGTCAGGCTATAATAAAAGATATAGGCTATGATACCCTGCGCTTGTACTCAACCTCAGTCTGCGTTAGTAGGCTTCATTGTATAACCTGCAACTTTTATCACTCACTCGACATTGTAAACTTTTATGAACAGACCGGGAAAAATTTCCGGGTCATTCGAGCTAATTGTTGATGGGTTTCTATTCTGCAATTGTGCCCAATAGAAACCCGATTGGAGATTCTGACTGGGGAAACAATTGTCAGAGTATCGCGGTCTTGTCGTTGAGTATCTGCGATCGCAAATGCTGCCCATGAAATCCCGATCCCCCCACCCCCACCACAAACAGTCATCCAATTCCCTGAAAAAACTGAGGCAACCCCGCCCCCTAATTCTCGCGATGATGCTGACGGGGGTACTCGTCATCGAAACCTATCCCACTGCAGTGCAGACGATCGCCCGCACCTTCAGCGAGGCCATCCTCACGTCGCAAATCGCCGTCGCCGAGAACCCCACCCCCTCCCCGCCCCAGGTCGATCCCCCCCCTCAGAAGCCGATCGCCGCCCGCTCCACCTGCGACTGGGGCAACATTTGCGACATCCCACCCCTACCGTCCATCGCCCCAGTCCCTCCCAACCTGTTATTTGTCAGTCAGGAAAAACAACTCAAGCCCCTTTTTCCCGATTTTTGGATGTCGTTCCCCGCCGAGAAACAGCCCCGAGCGACCCTGACCCAAACTTCCGCCGAGTTCCCCGCCGACATCGCCGCCGCTGTCCGCCAGGAAATCGCCCGCCGGGAAGGGATCGATAAAAACCGGCTCGAAATTGTCAGTGCCGACCCCCAAACCTGGCCGGACACCTGCCTGGGACTAGCCGCTCCCGACGAATTTTGTGGTCAAATGTTGGTAGAGGGTTGGCGGGTGAAAGTCTCCGACGGCGATCGCACCTGGATCTACCGCACCGACGGACGGGGAAACACCCTCCGACCGGAACCGGAAGGGCAAACCGAGCAAATTCCGCCCTCCGTCGCCTCCGCCGTCTTCGATGCCGCATCCCGACGGCTCGGATTCCCCCACGCCGCCTTTCGCATCGCCGACGCGGAAGCCCAAACCTGGCCCGACGGCTGTCTGGGATTGAGCGAACCCGGGACGTTCTGCACCCAAGCCCTGGTCCCCGGCTGGCAAGTCACCGTCAGCGACGGAAACGCCCAACTGGTCTACCGCACCGATCGCTCCGGTTCCACGGTCAAACTCGACCGGGAAGCCAGCCAAACGGGCGACACCGATCCCCTGAACCTCCTGAAAACGTCCCCCGATCGCCTGTTATCCTCCTGGACAAAACCGATCGCATTCCGCGGCATCGCCCCCTGCGACATTCCGCAGACAACCCACGATACCCGATTTGGACAAGAGTGCGAAGAACTGCCAAGATAGGGTGTGGGGAGGAAAGAGAAGGGAGAAGTGAGAAGTGAGAAACCCCTCACCCCTCCTCCGACGGGGAATCTCAAATCAGGGCGCAAGACGCAGCGCCCCTACAATCTAACTAAAATTCCCGACTGCGGTCGATTGCCAGGATTTGATACCACCCACTCCGATGAGCTACTGCCTCAATCCCCAGTGTTCCCACCCCCAGAATCCCGACGACGGGCAATTTTGCCTCGCCTGCGGCGTCAAACTCTTGCTGCGAGAGCGATATCGGGCGATCGCGCCCATCGGCCACGGCGGATTCGGCAAAACCTTTTTGGCAGTGGACGAAGATAAGCCCTCCCGCCCCCCCTGCGTGATCAAACAGTTCTTTCCCCAAACCCAGGGGACCCAACAGGCTCGGAAAGCGGTGGAACTGTTCCACCGGGAGGCGGTGCGCCTCGACGAACTCGGCAAACACCCCCAAATTCCCGATTTACTCGCCCATTTCGAGCAGGACAAAAACCAGTATTTGGTGCAGGAATACATCGACGGCGCCAACCTAGAGGAAGAACTAGCCCGCCGTGGACCGTTCACCGAAACCCAGATCCGGCAACTCCTCGACGACCTGTTACCCGTCTTGCAGTTCGTCCACCAATCCCGGGTCATCCACCGGGACATCAAACCCGCCAACATCATCCGCCGGGGATCGGCGGGGATCGCCACCGGGGAACTCTCCGGCCAATTGGTCTTGGTGGACTTCGGTGCCGCCAAAGTCGTCACGGACACCCAACTTCCCGGAACCGGAACCGTCATCGGCAGCCCCGAATACGTCGCCCCGGAACAGACCCGGGGTCAAGCGGTCTACGCCAGCGACATCTACAGTTTGGGGGTGACGTGTCTGCACCTGCTCACCCAAATTTCCCCCTTCGACCTCTACGACATCCACGAAGATCGCTGGGTCTGGCGGGATTATTTGCAGGACAACCCGATCGCCCATTCCCTGGGATCGGTCTTGGATCGGATGGTCGCCACCCTCCCCAGCCAGCGCTATGAGTCCCCCCTGGACGTGTTGAAAGCCCTCCACCCCGGCGGCATCCCCCCGGCACTTTTGGGGGGGTTGCAGGGGGGGGTAACGCCCCCGCCCGCGATCGCCCGATCGCCGCGCCCCCCGCAGACGAACGGATCGAAAACCATCCAACAGCCCCCCGAGCCGAAATTCCGCCGCGTTGCCCCCCTGCGATCAACCGCCCGAAGGCCCCGCCACACCCTCGCCGGCCACCGGGATGCGGTCACGTCCGTCGCCTTTTCCCCCGATGGGAAAACCCTCGCCAGCGGCAGCCAAGACCTCACCATCGAGATTTGGAAGGCGGACGCGGGGAAACGCTGGTACACCCTCACCGGACACGAAAATTGGGTCACGTCCGTCGCCTTTTCCCCGGACGGGCAAACCTTGGCCAGCGGTTCCCGCGACAAAACTGTGGAAATTTGGGACTTGAAAAAGGGCAAGCGCTGGTACACCCTGGTCGGCCACGGGGACGTCGTGGAAGGGGTGGCGTTTTCCCCGGACGGGCAGACTTTGGCCAGCGCCTCCCGCGACAAAACTGTGGAAATTTGGGACTTGAAAAAGGGCAAGCGCTGGTACACCCTCTCGGGACACGGCGATCGCGTCTACGGGGTGGCCTTTTCCCCGGACGGGCAGACCTTGGCCAGCGCCTCCCGCGATCAGACGGTACGGTTGTGGGATTTGAAGCGATCGCGGGAGTTGGCGACCCTGGACGGGGGGCCGGACTGGGTGCGGACGGTGGCCTTCAGCCCCGACGGGCGGGTGTTGGCGGGGGGGTGCCGGGACGGTTCGATCCGCCTGTGGCAGAACCAGGGGGACTCCTGGCAACTGTGGCGCACCCTGCGGGCCGACGATACCGACATCTTCGCGATCGCCTTCAGCCCGGACGGTTCTCAATTGGTTGCCGGCAACCGCCGGGGCCACGTCGATCTCTGGCAGGTCAACAGCGGCACCTTGTTGGAAACGATTTCCGCCCACTCCGGCGATGTCCTCTCCGTCGCCTTCAGTCCCGACGGCAACACCTTAGCCAGTGGCGGGTTCGATCGCCTCGTCAAACTTTGGAATCTATAGCGCCGCAGGCCGGGAATGGGGAATGGGGAATAGGGGACAGTTTCTCTCTCCGCCCCGATCGCTCCGACACCCTACACCTGGCACGCAGGGCTATAAAAATCCGAACTGGAGTTGAATTTTATTAAAAAGTGTAATACAATTATTAAATAATTCTTAAATTTTGTCGCATAGGTAACAAAAATCGATGCACAACGACTATTATGGGCTGTTAATATCGACCCTCAGTTTTCGTCATCGCTGGAAGTGGCAAATTATTCTGCCCTACGGCGGGCATCTGACATCCAACGACGACTATTCCACGGCTGAGGAAGCCCTCCTCGGAGGCAAGCACTGGATCGACCGCGAGACGGCGTTTAATGCCCTCAATAGCTGTCTGGCTCAATTCTACAGCGCGGGAGTCATCAACCCTCCCGAATATCACAACTTGATGGATTCCCTGCGGGGGATTACCCAACGCTGCTGATCCGAAATGCTTTGGGCGCCAGGTGCTGAGGATATCTTCTCGCCAACTCCCACCTCGAAAAGATTGATGGTTTCGGAACGGTCGGGACTTGATTCGCAACCTGGGGGACTCACGGAGCCTTGACTCCGAGTCGAATGTCACCCAAAATCTTTCGGCGCAATTTCCACACCGACAATCCGCCGGCATCCCCTCCGATTGGGCTGCGGATAGGGGACGCGATCGCCCGTTTTTTCTCCTCAAAAAAATTAAAGATTGCCCCCAACTTCAAATGGAATGTTTCTCCCGCCCCTCGATACCAGAAACGCCCCATCTGTCGTTAAGATCGAGACAGTTGCCCACCCCGACCGCAGTCGATCACAGCGATGATATCTTTGAGGAAAAAATTGCACCGTTTGATAGATGGAATCGCAGAAGAAGATGTAAAAGTCGCCTGGGAATTCCTGAAACCCCTTTACGAAGACGCCTTCGTACTCGACGCCATTCAGAATGCCCAGCGGAAATTGAGGCCAGGAGATTCGCTGACCCAGGAAGAAGCTCTCCAAGTGCTCTATTGTGACTATGGGCGGGTTCCCGTCCCCAAAACCGCCGCCCCTTCCGATACCCATTCTCAATAATTTCCAGATCTCGTGAATCTTGAAGTTCGTTATGCCCGCTCTTTCTTACAGGATTTGACCGCCCTTGAACCGGCCGTCTATTTGCAGGTGTACGAATTTATTTTTGTCAAATTTCCGAAGCTGAATCGCCTGCAAGAGCTGCCGGAACTGCGTCCCCTCGGCGCGAGTAGCATTTATTATCGATTCGCGATCGGCGATTACCTCGTCGGCCTAGAGGTGACGGGCCATATCGTCAAATTTATCCGCATCCTTCCCCGACCCCACGTCTGAAGTCCGCCGGGAGTCGAGAGGAAAATGGCTGGCTTTTCCCTTCTTAGAACTGGCTAATCTGACTCGTCAAAAAAGAATGTTTTTTTTAACCCTAGCAGATGTTGAAAAAAAGTCGCCCTAAAAGGCTTGCCCTGAACCCAGTCGAAGGGGCGGGGCTTTAGACCCAATTGGCCGGTAAAAATTCGGGGGCGATCGCCCGGAGAGGACGGTGTAAAATTTGATCGAAATAGATTTGCACCGCCAAATCGATTGATTTTTCGTCCATTCTATCTGACGATTAAAAATAGTATCCGCCGTCAACCGATCGCCGACCCGACTCAAAGGAGTCGGATTGCATCGGTTCTGAGGGCGACGTTTTCCGATAGAATATCTCCGGGTAGATTCGGCTCGGTCCGGTTTGAGTTCTATCATTAATCGGGGAAAGGATCGCGCCCTCTCGCCCTTCGGGATCGGGCAATGGCCATTTTACGACAACGGAAAACAGAATTATGGATGCCACCGCACTTTGGCAACGCTACCAAGATTGGCTTTACTATCACGAGGAATTGGGACTGTACCTCGACATCAGTCGGATGCGCTTCAATGAGGCTTTCTTAAAGTCCATGAAACCCAAGTTCGAGAAAGCGTTTCGGGACATGGAAGCCCTGGAAAACGGCGCGATCGCCAACCCCGACGAAAACCGCATGGTGGGCCACTACTGGCTGCGCGACCCGGACTTGGCGCCAGACCCTCAAATCAAAGAAGAGATCGTCAACACCCTCGAAAAAGTCGAAACCTTCGCCGCCAAAGTCCGCCGGGGCGAAATCAAACCCCCCCTGGCCCCCAAATTTACCGACTTGCTCTCCATCGGCATCGGCGGTTCCGCCCTCGGCCCGCAGTTCGTCGCCGACGCCCTCGGCCCCCACGACGCGCCGCTAAACATCCACTTTATCGACAATACCGACCCGGACGGCATCGATCGCACCCTCGACAAACTCCGCGACCGCCTCAGCAGCACCCTCGTCCTCACTATCTCCAAATCCGGCGGCACCCCCGAACCCCGCAACGGTCTGGCGGAGGTAAAATCGGCCTTCGAGGCCCAAAATTTGAACTTTTCCCGGCAGGCCGTTGCGACCACCCAAATCGGCAGCAAACTCTACGAACAGGCGATCGCCGAGGGGTGGCTGGAAACCTTCCCGATGGACGACTGGGTGGGGGGCCGCACCTCGGAAATGTCGGCCGTGGGACTCCTCCCCGCCGCCCTCCAGGGCATCCAAATCCGGGAGATGCTGGCCGGCGCCAAAATCATGGACATCGCCACCCGCAAACCCGACATCAAAAAGAACCCCGCCGCCCTCCTCGCCCTGGCCTGGTACGCCGCCGGCGACGGCAGGGGGGAAAAAGATATGGTCGTCCTCCCCTACAAAGACAGACTGTTGCTGTTGAGCCGCTACCTGCAACAGTTGGTGATGGAATCCCTCGGCAAAGAAAAAGACCTGGACGGGAATATCGTCAACCAGGGCATCGCCGTCTACGGTAACAAAGGTTCCACAGATCAACACGCCTACGTCCAGCAGTTGCGGGAAGGTGTCCCCAACTTCTTTGCCACCTTTATCGAAGTGTTGCGCGATCGCGATCGGCCCTCGCCGGAGTTGCAACCCGGAGTCACCGCCGGGGACTACCTCTCCGGCTTCCTGCAGGGGACGCGACAGGCCCTCTACGACAACGGCCGCGGCTCCATCACCGTCACCATTTCGGCCGTCGCGCCGCGGGCTGTCGGGGCGCTGATCGCCCTCTACGAGCGGGCGGTGGGCCTGTACGGCTTTTTGGTCAACGTCAACGCCTACCACCAACCCGGCGTCGAAGCGGGCAAAAAGGCGGCGGCTTCGGTGTTGGAGTTGCAACAGCGGTGCTTGCAGGCCCTCGAAACGGAAAGTGGGGGCATTTCCATCCCCGATCTGGCGGCCAAAATCTCAGCCTCCGACGAGGTGGAAATCATTTACAAGATCCTGCGTCACCTGGAAGCCAACGATCGCGGCGTCCGACTCGAAGGTAATTTCGGCAAACCGGAAACCCTGATTGTCAAATTGAAATAGGGTGTGAGGCAACGGTCAAGCTCCAGGGAGCGGGGGGAGCGGTGGGAGCAGGGGGAGCAGGGGGAGCGGTGGGAGCGGTGGGAGCAG